>JAFACJ010001036.1 GCA_023425615.1 Actinomycetes bacterium | reverse complement strand
GATCAACGCGTCCTTCACCGCGGGTGCGGTCCTCGTCATGCTGGCGACCGGGACGATGCTCGCCTTCCCCGGTCCGTGGCCGGTGCCCCTGCGGTCAGGCGCGACCTTCGTGCACGACTGGCTGTTCTTCGCGATCACGGTGATGACGGCGGGCCATCTCTGGTACGCGCTGCGCGACCGCGACGCCCTGAGCGGCGTCTTCACCGGCTCCGTTCCTGCCCGCTGGGCCGCCGAGCACCACGCCGCCTGGTTCCGCGAGGAGGACGAAGGAAGATCGTCCCGAAACGATCGGCCTTCCGGGCGGGTTCGTCCCTAAGGATCCCCGCTGCGTGCGGGTAAGGTTGCTCAACGTGAGTCCGCGCCCCGCCGAGGAGATCTCCGGGATCTTCGACGACATGCTCCTGCACGCCCGGGAGCTCCTGGCAGTCCGCAGTCCCCTGGACGCCGAACTCATCGTCAGCCGGATCCTCGGCGCCTGGTACGGCGGAAGGTCCGGGGACGGCGACGTCGAGGAGGTCATCGGCGAGGCGCTGATGGAGCACGCCGCCCACCGCGCCACCCCGGCCGCGCTGGCGCTGCTGGCGGGCGTCGCCTACCTGGGCACGCCGCGGCAGGCCGCGCTGGCCGAACGCGAGGCGCTGCGGCTGATCGAGGAAGGCGTCGCACGGCCCCCGTGGGCCGACCGCGTCGGCCTCGTCCAGCCCGGCGAGTGCCATGTCTCCCGCGACGTCTACGGCGACCAGGAATCGGTGATCTGCACCTACACCTATGACGGGAGCGAACGCCACGCCCTGGTCGTCGTGGTCGACAACAACCTCGGCGGGCGCTGGGACCTGCCCTGCGAGAGCGGTTTCGTCCGCGACGCCTGGGTCACCTCCAAGGTCGACCAGCTGCTCGACCACTGCCGCCGCGAGGCCGCCGGCGACCTGCTGGAGTTCGCCGAGCTCGCCCCCGCGCAGGCCAGGGCGCTGCTGGAGCCCGCGCTCGCGCTGACCGGCATGCTGGACGGCGCCCCCGTCGGCGACACCTTCCCCTCCTACCACGCGTTCCTGCGCGCCCGGGTGCGCGCGCTGCCGCCCGGGGGGCGCAGGCCGCCGCTGCCGGTCCTCAGCGCCGACCGGCGCGCCACCATGGCCGCCCGCTTCCTTGCCTCCCGGGAGGCCGAGGAATTGTCGGACCTGTCGGCGGCGGGCCGGTGCGTCGACCGGATCATCGACTACGGCTGCTCCCGCGACTTCGGCAGGCCGCTGCGGGTCAGCCCGGTCAAGTGCGAGATGTTCCTGCTCGACTGGCTGCCCCGCAAGATCTTCCTCACCCCGCCCGAGCAGGAGGCCATGCCGCACGTGCTGGCGGCCTGGGTGCGCTGGGCGGGCCGGCGCGGCGGGCTGCCGGAGACCGGGATCCGCGCCGCCCTCGACGCCGTCTGGGACGCCACGCACAAGTTCGGCGAGGCCTACCGCGACCCGGTCACCTTCGGCCTGGACCGTGCCCTGGTGGAGAAACTCCTCCCCGACGGCGATCTGGAGGCCCTGCCGCGGCGGGCGTTCGCGCTGCCGTTCCTGAGCGGCTCGCTGGCCTCCCTGGACCCGTCCGACCCCGCCGACCGGCGCGAGCTGCTGTCCTTCGAGCATCCCGGCGCCACCGAGGCCGAACTCGACGGCTACGAGCGGCTGACCGCGCGGCTGTGGCGCGGCGACCCTCCCGACCTGTGGGACACCGCCCAGCACCTGCTGGACCGGGGCGAGGAGCGCCATCTCATCGTGCACCGGCTGATGCTGCTCGTCGTCGCGCACGACCGCGACCGGCGCACCCTGTGCCGGGCTCTTCGAGACCTGCGCTCCGACGGCCTTTAGACTGTGTCCCTTGGATTGCCAAGGGGCAAGCGGACCGGGATCATGCGCAGGAGAACCGGGGGGCTCCCCGCGACGTGAAGTGGAGTTTCGCCTTGGAGTGGTCGGAGTTCGCCCAGCGGTTCGCCCTCGAGCTCGCGAACCTCGACAGCGACACGATCCTCATCGTCCGGGAGCGCGAGGAGAGCAGGCACTACGTCCAGGCGATGCGCGAACCCGACCGGCTGTACGCCGAGGCGGTGAGCAACAACTTCCTGGAAGGCGCGCTGCTGCTCGGCCCCTCCGATGAGGAGGTCCTCACCGAGACCGGCTGGCGTCCGCCGACGCCCGACTGGTCTCCCGCCAACTGGTGGACCGAGCTGCCGCCCGATGTCGGGCCCGCAGGCTTCGCGCTGCTGGCCGACATGATGGTGACGGCGCTGCGCGACGTCCAGGGCGTCCGGCGCCCGCTGGACCTGGTCTATGAGTCCTTCCACCGGCAGGGGGCCGGGCTGATCGAGCTGACCGGGTTCGGCATCGAGCCCGCCGATCCCGGACGTGTCGCCGACCGCAGGCCCAGCCCGATCGCCGCGCCGGTGCCCGCCACCCGGCCGCAGGGTCCGCCCTCGCTGGAGGACCGGCTGGCCGACGCCCGGCTGCGCGGCGACCACCTCGCCTACTTCGACCTGCTGCTGACCGCCGAACTGCTGATCCCGGTGAGCGGTCCGGGCCCCGACCAGGGGGAGTTCCCGACCGTCCAGCGCGACGGCGTCACCCATGTCCTGGCGTTCACCTCGGTGCAGGCGCAGGGCGCGGCCGGGTACGCGGGGCTGCACCGCAGGACGACGTTCGCCGCGCTCGCCAGGTCCTGGCCCGACCCGTCGTGGCATCTGACCATCAACCTCGACCTGCCCAGTGAGATCCGGCTGGACGCGGCGATGATCCTGCGGCTGGACACGATGCACCGCGCGTCGCCGCAGGCGGCACTCGAACCCGTCGCCGTCGCGGCGCCGGCCGCCTTGTCCGCTGTGGCCGCCGCCACGGCGGTCGCGCCGGCCGCGGTCGCCGTGGCCGATCCCCCCCTCCT
>JAFACJ010000961.1 GCA_023425615.1 Actinomycetes bacterium | reverse complement strand
GTCCACCCGCACCTGGCCGGCCTCCAGCTCCATGCCGGTGACCTTGCCGACCTTCACCCCGGCGATCCGCACCTCCTCGCCCTCGCGCAGCCCCGCCACCTCGGTGAAGCGCGCGTGGTAGGTGGTGGAGGCGTTGATCAGCGGGAGGGACTCCAGGTTCAGCGCGACGGTCAGGCCCACCGCGATGCCGGTCAACGCCACGAGGCCGAGGACGGTCGGGTTCTTCTCTCTGAACGGGACCTTCACTGCTTGCACCTCGCGTTGTCGTTGACGATCTTCGGCGTGTAATACGCCGGAGCGCCAGGCAGCACGATCCGTGCGTCCATGCTGCAGAGGTAGTAGTTGAACCAGGACCCGTAGGCGGAGGTGCGGCCCAGTTTCTCCAGCCGGTCGACGGTCTGGTCGAGCGTCGTGTCGATGCTCTTCCTGTTGTCGGCCAGCGTGCGGGTCAGCTCGTTCAGGCCGTCGATGTCGGTCTTCAGCGACGGACGGGCGTCCTTGAGCAGGTCGGAGGTCACCGCGCCGAGGGTGTTCAGCGACTCCAGCGAGTCGAAGATCGCCTTGCGGTCCCCGGACACCCCGCTGACGAAGCCCTGCAGCTCCTTGATCAGCCTGCTGGTCTGGTCGGTGCGGTCGGACACCGTGCCCAGCACCTCGCTGAGGTTGGTGATGACCCTGCCGATGACCTCATCGCGGTCGGCGAGGGTGTTGGTCAGCGACGCCACATGGGTGAGCAGGCTGTTGATCGTCCCGCCCTCGCCCTGCAGCACCTTGATGATCTCGAAGGAGAGCTGGTTGACGTCCTCGGCGTCCAGCGCCTTGAACAGCGGCCGGAACCCGTTGAACAGTGCGGTCAGGTCCAGCGCGGGCTCGGTCTGCGTGGCCGGCAGCAGCGCCTTCTCCCGCAGCATCTCGTTCGAGGCGCCGGGGCCCTCCGACAGCGCCAGATAGCGCTGGCCGACCAGGTTGCGGTACCGGATCTGGGCGAGGGTGCCCTTGGGCAGCCCGGAGACGAACGGCCCCGACCTGTCCAGGGTGAACCTGACCTCGGCCTTGTTGTCGAGCTTGTCGCCCCGGTACAGCTTCACCTCGGTGATCTGGCCCATCCTGACGCCGGCCACCCGCACCTCGTCCCCTTCCAGGAGACCGGTCGCGTCGGTGAAGATCGCGCCGTACTCGCGGGACTCGGTGAAGCGCACATTGGCGATGGTGATGGCCAGCAGGCCGGTGACCACCGAGGTGAACGCCACGAAGGCCAGCAGCTTGACGCCGGAGACCGCGGTACGCCTGTTCTCGCTCACTTGACGGTCACCACCGATCCGGTCGCCAGCGGGCCGAACAGGAGGGTCGCGAAGTCCGGCACGTCGGAGGCGTCCTCCTGGAGCACCGGCGCCACGACCGACTTCACGAAGTCCTTCTGCGTCTCCTCCGACGAGGGCTGGACGAACAGGGACGACAGCCCCCGCTTCTTCCACCACACGTCGTCCTCGGTGCCGTCCAGCGCGACGTAGTCGGGGAACGGGACCTTGGGGTTGGGCAGCCCGTAGCACCGCGGCTTGCGGTGGTCCTTGTACTCGGGCAGGTCCAGCGGGTTCTTGTAGGCCGGACGCGGCTTCACGATCTCGATGTACAGGTTGGACGACGGCCGGGTGCCGCTGCCGAACGCCTCGTCGCCGAGCGGCGTCAGCTTGCTCATGCCGTCGAGGACGCAGGGGATCTCCGGCGAGTAGGTCGCCAGGAGCTGGACCGCCGTCCTGGTGGCGATGTTCACGCCGATTATCTTGTTGCCGTTGTCCATCATGAAGCGGGTGGCCTTCTCCGACGTCGAGGTGACCGCGGGGATCAGCGCCTCGATCGCCGCCTCCTTCTCCACGATCGTCGCGCTGGTGACGTTGAGGTTCTTCAGCGTCCGCACCAGGTCGGGTGTGGCGTCGGCGTAGATGTCGGAGACCGCGCCCAGGTCCCGCAGGTCGGACACGAACGTGCCGAGCTCGGGGTTGACCTTGCCCAGCAGCTCATCCAGCTGCTCCAGGTTCTGGCCGAGCTGCTCGCCCCGTCCCTCCAGGGCGGTGGCGATCGCGGTGAGCGTGACGTTCAGCTTCTCCGGCTGGACCGCCTGCAGCAGCGGCATCAGGTCGTTGAGCACCTGGTCGATCTCGACGGACACCGCCGAGGTGTCCTGCCGCAGCACGGTGCCGTTGCGGATCGGGGCCGACGTCTGCGCCGGTGCCGCCAGGTCGATGTACTTCTCACCGAAGAGCGTCTTGGGCAGCAGCCTGCCCGTCGCGTTCGCCGGGATGAACTTCGCCTTGTCCTTCTGGATCGCCAGGTCGATCTCGGCTCCCTCGCCGGTGACGCCGATGTGGCGCACCTCGCCGACGATCAGGCCGCGGATCTTCACGTCCGAGTGCTCCAGGAGCTGGAGGCCGGCTCTGTCGCTCAGGAACTTGATCTTCACCACGGGTGTGAACGCCCGCTGGTAGAAGGCGATGCACAGGACGACCAGCAGCGTGCAGACCAGGAGGAAGGCAACACCGTACAGACGGGGGCGGAGCGAACCGCCGCCGGGGGATGCGTGTGTCATCGGCTATCCCGCCACTCTCACGCTCGTGGTGGCACCCCAGATGGCCACGCCCAG
Source organism: Actinomycetes bacterium (assembly GCA_023425615.1). Classification (GTDB taxonomy): domain Bacteria; phylum Actinomycetota; class Actinomycetes; order Streptosporangiales; family Streptosporangiaceae; genus Actinocorallia. The sequence goes on along the minus strand of JAFACJ010000961.1, from coordinate 1,484 downwards.
CAGCAGGTCGATCACGTTGACCGTGACGATGCTGGTGCGGACAGCGCGGCCGACCGCCACGCCCACGCCCGCGGGACCGCCGCTGGCGTTGTAGCCGTAGTAGCAGTGGATCAGCATGACCAGGGTGGCGAAGACCAGGACCTTGCCGAACGACCAGAGGATGTCCTGGGGCAGGAGGAACAGGTTGAAGTAGTGGTCGTAGGTTCCGGTCGACTGGCCGTACACCAGCGTCACCATCGCCCGCGTCGCGATGTACGACGCCAGCAGGCCGATCACGTACAGCGGGATCACCGCGATCAGGCCGGCGATCAGCCGGGTGGAGACCAGGAACGGCAGCGACGGAACCGCCATCACCTCGAGGGCGTCGATCTCATCGGAGATGCGCATCGCGCCGAGCTGGGCGGTGAAGCCGCAGCCGACCGTCGCCGACAGCGCCAGCGCGCTGACCAGCGGGGCCAGCTCGCGGGTGTTGAAGTAGGAGGAGATGAACCCGGTGAACGCCGCCGAACCGATCTGGTTCAGCGCGTTGAACGCCTGGATGCCCACCTCGGTGCCGGTGAAGAACGTCATGAACCCGACGATCGCCGCCGAGCCGCCTACCACCGCGAGGCCGCCGGTGCCCAGCGAGACCTCGGCCAGCAACCGCAGCACCTCGGTGCGGTAGCGGGTGGCCGCGCGGAAGAACCAGGCGAAGGCCCGCGCGTAGAAGGAGAGCTGGTGTCCCAGGTCGTCCAGCCTGTCGATGGGCTTGCGCAGAGTGGACACCGTCACGAGCCCTTCGCCGGGACGAACTCGAAGTAGATGGTGCTGATCAGGAAGTTCTCCAGGAACAGCAGCATGAACGTGATGACGACCGTCTGGTTCACCGCGTCGCCCACGCCCTTGGGGCCGCCCTTGGCGTTCAGGCCCTTGTACGCCGCGACAAGGCCGGCCGTGATGCCGAAGACGAACGCCTTGAACTCGGCCTGGTAGAGGTCGGGCAGCTGCGCCATGCCGCTGAAGGACGCCAGGTAGGCGCCGGGCGTGCCGCCCTGCAGCATGACGTTGAAGACATAACCGCCGAGGATGCCGACGACGCTGACCAGGCCGTTGAGGAACAGGCCGATGAACGCGCAGGCGAGCATCCGGGGGACGACCAGGCGGTGCAGGGGGTTGATGCCCAGCACCTCCATGGCGTCGATCTCCTCGCGGATCTTGCGCGCGCCCAGGTCGGCGCACATCGCCGAGCCCGCCGCGCCCGCGATGAGCAGCGCGGTCACGATGGGGCTTGCCTCGCGGACGATCGCGATGACGCTGGTGGCGCCGATGTAGGACTGCGCGCCCAGCTGGCGGATCAGGCCGCCCATCTGGAGCGAGAGGACGGCGCCGAAGGGGATCGCCACCAGCGCGGTGGGGACCACGGTGACGCCGACGATGAACCACGCCTGCTGGATGAACTCGCGCCACTGGAAGGGCCACTTGAACAGGGCCCGGAAGATGTCCAG
>JAFACJ010000863.1 GCA_023425615.1 Actinomycetes bacterium | reverse complement strand
ACGCGGCTTCCCGATGAGCGCGAGCGCGACGGACAGCCGCTGCCGCTGGCCGCCGGAGAGCCTGCCGAACCGGGTGTCGCGCTTGGGCTCCAGCCCGACCCTCCCCATCAGCTCCTCCCAGTCGGCGGGGTCGGGGTGGAAGGAGGAGTACAGGTCGAGCACCTCCCACACCTTGATCCGGTCGGGCAGCGCGGCGCTCTGGAGCTGGACGCCCAGCACGCGGCGCAGCGCGTCCCTGTCCCGCGCGGGGTCGACGCCGGCGACGCGGACCGTGCCGCCGTCGGGGGTCCGCAGCCCGGACACGCACTCCACGGTCGTGGTCTTTCCCGCGCCGTTGCGGCCGAGGATGCCGAAGATCTCGCCCTCCCGCACCTCGAACGACACGTCTTCCACCGCCACCTGGTCCCGGTAGCGCTTATGGAGGTCGCGAACCTCGATGACGTTCATGCACTCGACGCTAGAGACGCCGCTTCCGCAGGTGAATCGTGCTGGATGCCGGGCAAGGGTGTATCTAGGTGCAATATCCGGATCGGCGGCCGTGACCGACACTGGTGGCATGTTGCGGAAGTACGGTCACGTCCTGGCGCTGCTCGCGCTCGTCCCCGTCGAGCTCGTCGCCCTCGTGTCCGCGCTCCTGTGCCTGCTCCTCACCTTCTGCCTGGGCCTGGTGTTCCTCTTCCCGGCGCAGGTGCGGATGGCCAGATGGGTGACGGGGACGGCGCGGAGCCTGGTGGGCGGCTCCACCGGGGTGCGGATCGACCCTCCGTACCTGCCGGCGCCGCCGCCTCCGCAGCGCCAGGCGGACGGGATGTACCGGTCGCACCGCACCCTCTACAAGACGTCGCGGATACCGGCATGGAACGACCGCTGGAAGTGGATGCTCGGCGATCCGGCGACCTGGCGCGACACGCTCTGGCTGCTGCTCGACCCCTGCGTCAAGGCGGCGCTGCTGCCGCTGCTGGTGCTGCTCCCCGGGCGCGGGCTGCGCGTGTACGCGCTCTGGTGCGAGCTGCTGCTCGCGGCCACCGCCTCCAGCCGGCTGGCCGGACGGCTCGACCGCCTCAACCGGGCGCGCAACCTCGCGGTGGACACGCAGGCCGCCGAGATGCGCCGGATCGAACGCGACCTGCACGACGGCACCCAGGCCAGGCTCGTGGCGCTCGGCATGACGATCGGGGCCGCCGAACGGCTCATGGACTCCGACCCGAAGAGCGCCAAGGCGCTCATGGCCAAGGCCAGGGAGGCTTCGGCGGAGACCCTGACCGAGCTGCGCCGGGTGATCCGCGGCGTCCACCCGCCGGTGCTGGCCGAACGCGGGCTCGGCGACGCCGTACGGGCGCTGGCCATGGACAGCCCGCTGCGGGTGTCGGTCGAGGTCGACCTGCCGCACCGGCCGGAGGCGCCGGTGGAGACCGCCGCCTACTTCGCGGTCAGCGAGCTGCTGTCCAACGCCGCACGGCACGGAGGCGCCGGGTCGGTGCGGATCGGCGTCAAGGGCGACGGGCCGCGGCTGCTCATCACCGTCACCGACGACGGATGCGGCGGAGCCGACCCGGCCGAGGGCAGCGGCCTGACCGGCATCGAACGCAGGCTCGCCGCCTTCGACGGGGTGCTGGCGATCGACAGCCCGCCGGGCGGCCCGACCACGGTCACCCTGGAGCTGCCGCGGGTGCTGCCCGAGTACTGGGCCGTCGACATCTCCAGGCTGCCGCGCTGGAAGAGCGCCACCGTGGTCTTCCTGTGGTCGACGTCCTGGTGCCCGCTGTTCCCGCAGGGGATCGTGGCCGGCGTCCTCAAGGCGGTCGGCACCGAGCACCGGAGCTGGTTCCTCGCCCTGTACCTGCCGGGCCCGTGGCAGTGGCCGTGCGTGGCGTTCATGATCGCGCTCGGCGCCGTCATGTACCTGGCCGCCATCGTCCTCCCCGCCACCCACGACGGAGAGCGCTCCATACGCGGGAACACCCCGCGCCGCGTATTGTCTTCCCGATGAACCGGGTACTCGTCGCCGAAGACCTCTATCTGCTCCGCGACGGCCTGGTCCACCTGCTGCAAGCCCACGGCTTCCAGGTGGTGGCCGCCGTCGAGAGCGGCCCCGAACTGCTCAAGGCCCTGCTGGAGCTGCGCCCCGACGTCTCGATCGTGGACGTGCGGCTCCCCCCGACGTTCACCGACGAGGGTCTCCAGGCCGCGCTGGAAGCCCGCAGGAAGGTGCCGGGACTGCCGGTCCTCGTCCTGTCCCAGCACGTCGAGCAGCTCTACGCCCGCGAGCTCCTCGCCGACGGCTCTGGCGCCGTCGGCTATCTGCTGAAGGACCGCGTCTTCAACGCCGACCAGTTCATCGACGCCCTGCGCCGTGTCGCCGACGGCGGCACCGCGATGGACCCCGAGGTCATCGCCAGGCTCCTGGCCGGCAACGCCGGGAACGAGCCGCTCGCCGCCCTCACCCCCCGCGAGCGCGAGGTCCTGGAGCAGATGGCCGAGGGCCGCTCCAACGCCGCCATCTCCCAGCGCCTCCATCTGAGCGAGAGCGCCGTGGCCAAGCACACGGCCGGCATCTTCACCAAGCTCGGCCTGGTCCCCTCCGACGACGACAACCGCCGCGTCCTGGCCGTCCTCGCCTACCTCCACAGCCGCTAGGCACGGCGCCGCCGGATGGCGGCGGCCCTCGTCAGGCGGCGACGCGGGAGGTGAAGGCGCCGTGGAAGGTGACGGGGACGTGGAAGGGAAGCCACGCCTCCGCGAGGGGGCCGTCGGAGAGGCGCCGGGCGTCGAAGACCATGAGGCGGCTCCGGTGGGAGGGGCCGTGGTAGCCGACGGTCAGGAGCCAGCCGTCACCCTCGGGAGCGGTGGGCGAGCGGGGGACGAAGACGGGTTCCACGAGGGAGTCGTCGGGGTGGTGGTAGGAGTCGGCGCCGCCGGTGGCGTGGTCCAGGCGGGTGACGCCCAGGGTGCCGTCCCGCAGGAAGACCCCGAAGGTGACGGTGTGCGGACGGGTGGCGTGGCGGTCGTCGAAACGGGGGAACTCCGTCCGCAGATCGGTCTGGTGCTCGATCGTCACCTTCCCCGAGGAGTGGACGCGGTGCCGGGTGAAGGGCGCCGCCGTGCCGGGAGAGGTGCGGATGCCGGTGAAGAAGGCCATGGTCGGGTGGAAGTCCTCCGGGGCGAACCGGGGAAAGTCGATCACGACGTCGTGGCCGTCCTCGTAGGCGTTGCCGAAGTGGAACACGAAGAACGGGTCGGTCTCGACCACCCGGACGGGTGATCCGTCACGGGGCACCAGCAGCAGGAGCGCCGCGGTGTCACGGGCGAAGTGCATCGCCTCGGCCGGGGAGGCGCTGCCCGTGACGATCGGGACGGGGTCGAAGCGCAGCGGCGTCGCCGCGAAGATCGCGTAGCGGGGGGTGAGCGCCATGTCGTGGACGAAGCACATCGCGGGCAGGGACACGGACCTCAGATACCGGGTGGCGCCGGACCTGTCCGTCTCATAGAGCCGCAGCCGTGGCCGAGGACGCAGCTCGGCGAGCAACTCGCGCAACCGCGCCGCCGTCCACGGCCCGCGCCCGTCGAGACGTGGCAGGTAGGGGTCGAACCCGAAGTTGACGGTCGAGCCGCTCTCCGGATCGTGGCAGTAGTGGGCGGAGTAGGCGCCGAGCGGCCCCTTGAGGACCCCGCCGAGGTCGGTGGTGCCGAGAGTGCGCAGGGTGTCGGGGTCGAGTTCGTGCGGTCGCCCCGCCTCCCACAACGCCAGCAGCCTGTCACCGCGAACGAGCACGCTGGTGTTGGCGGTGTTGGGCGGACGGCGCAGCGCGTTGGCCAGTACCCCTCCGGGCCTCCGTCGCCCCATGAGACGGCCCGGAGCACGCCCCTGCTCGTGGACGCGCCGGTAGTGACGCGTCCGGACATACCGATTGCGAAAGCGCGCACCGCGCCCGTCCAGGACGAACGCGCTCACCATCCCGTCGGGATCGAACAGGCAGTCCAGCTGGACGGAGCCCGCGGCCCAGCGCCCGGCTCCGTTGCGGTAGAGGGTGCCGGTGAGCTCTTCGGGCAGCCGTCCGGTGATCTCGGTGACGGCCATGTCGAACTCACCGGGGATGGGGTCGAAAACCCGGGAGGGCGGTATCTCCAACATAAAAGACACGGTGTACTTTTGAGTTCCGGATGTCAATCCCCCGAACCGTCCAGCCACCCCTCGGGCAACCCCACCCCGCCCTGCCACGCCAGATCCGCGAAATAACCGACAAGCCGCTCCCGCGGCATCTCCATGCCCGAACGCAGCCACCACTCGATCACCGCGGTGACCGACCCGAGCATCGCCCGCGCCCCCGGAGCCGCCATGACGGGATCGGTGCCCGCGGCGCACAGCACCGCCTCGATCTCACCGGCCAGCAACTCGAACAACCCCGACGGCATCAACGCCCAGTACAGCTCCGGCCGCTCCCCCGCCCAGGAGAACAGCACATCGAGCATGACCGCGAACCGCTCCCCGCCCGAGCCCTGCTC
>JAFACJ010000861.1 GCA_023425615.1 Actinomycetes bacterium | reverse complement strand
CAGGACAAGGCGCGCGCCGAGTCCGAGGCCACCCTCGCCCGTTCGCGCACCGAGCAGCTCACCCGTGAGCGCGACGGAGCGATGGCGGCGGTGCGCCAGATCGCCACCGAGCGCGACGCGGCGCTGGAGAAGATCAAGGAGCGCGACGCCTGGGTCGACCAGCTCGCCGAGGCGGTCACCGAGCAGCGCGCCCAGCTCGGCGCGCTCTCCCAGGAGCGCGACGCCGCCCGCAACGCCGCCGACCAGGCCCGCAGCCTGATCGACGAGCTGACCCGCCAGCTGCGGGTGATCATGCCGTCGTCGCCGCTGCACAACCACGCCGCGCTCAGCGAGGCCGGCCTGACCATGACCGACTCCAGCCGCAACGGCTATCCCGGCTGATCAGGACCCCGCCGGCGCGGTGCCGTGAGCCGTCCGGGAAAACCGGGAGGAACAGTCGGTTACTCCCGGGTGGCCGGAGTCCGGCGAACGGATACTGAGCTGCTGTTATCCTGGTACCCCGTGGACAGGGCGGCTCCCTGCAGGTGACCCGCCGCCGTACGACGACCACGGGAGACCGCTCTTGCGCCTCGCAGATTCCAGCAAAACGCGCACCACCAAGCACCTCTTCGTCACCGGGGGGGTCGCTTCCAGCCTCGGCAAGGGCCTCACGGCATCCAGCCTCGGGCGACTACTGACCCTGCGCGGTCTGCGGGTCACCATGCAGAAGCTGGACCCGTACCTCAATGTCGACCCCGGCACGATGAACCCGTTCCAGCACGGTGAGGTCTTCGTCACCGACGACGGCGCCGAGACCGACCTGGACATCGGCCACTACGAACGCTTCCTGGACACCGAACTCCACGGCAGCGCCAACGTCACCACCGGCCAGGTGTACTCCAACGTGATCGCCAAGGAGCGGCGCGGCGAGTACCTCGGTGACACCGTGCAGGTCATCCCGCACATCACCAACGAGATCAAGGACCGGATCCGCGGTATGGCCGGGCCCGACATCGATGTGGTGATCACCGAGGTCGGCGGCACCGTCGGCGACATCGAGTCGCTGCCCTTCCTGGAGGCGGTACGCCAGATCCGGCATGAGATCGGCCGCGATAACGTGTTCTACCTGCATGTGTCGCTGCTGCCCTACATCGGCCCGTCCGGCGAGCTGAAGACCAAGCCGACCCAGCACTCGGTCGCCGCCCTGCGCAATATCGGCATCCAGCCCGACGCGATCGTGCTGCGCAGCGACCGCGCCGTCTCGCAGAGCATCAAGAACAAGATCAGCCTGATGTGCGACGTCGACCCCGAGGCCGTGGTCTCGGCCGTGGACGCCGCCTCCATCTACGACATCCCCAAGGTCCTGCACTCCGAGGGCCTCGACGCCTATGTCGTGCGCCGCCTCGACCTGCCGTTCCGCGACGTGGACTGGGGCGTCTGGGACGATCTGCTGCGCCGCGTCCACGAGCCGGCCGGCGAGGTGGAGATCGCCCTGGTCGGCAAGTACATCGACCTGCCCGACGCCTATCTGTCGGTCACCGAGGCGCTGCGCCACGGCGGGTTCGCCAACGACGCCAAGGTCAAGATCCGCTGGGTGAAGTCCGACGACTGCCAGACCCCCGAGGGCGCCCGCGCCCATCTGTCGGGCGTCGACGGCGTGCTGATCCCCGGCGGGTTCGGGGTGCGCGGCATCGAGGGCAAGGTCGGCGCGATCGCCTACGCCCGCGAGGAGCGGCTGCCCACCCTCGGCCTGTGCCTCGGCCTGCAGTGCATGGTCATCGAGGCGGCGCGCGACCTCGCCGGGATCAAGGACGCCGACAGCACCGAGTTCGACGAGAAGACCGAGCACCCGGTGATCTCCACCATGGCCGACCAGCTCGATGTGATCTCCGGCGAGCGGGACCTGGGCGGCACCATGCGCCTCGGCCTGTACCCGGCCGACCTGGCCGAGGGCTCCCTGGTCCGCGAGCTGTACGGCGGCCACGCCCGGGTCTCCGAGCGCCACCGCCACCGGTTCGAGGTCAACAACGCCTACCGCGAGGACCTGGAGAAGGCGGGGCTGGTCTTCAGCGGCCTGTCGCCCGACGGCCGCCTGGTGGAGTACGTGGAGCTGCCGCGCGAGGTGCACCCGTTCTTCGTCGCCACCCAGGCCCACCCGGAGTTCCGCTCCCGGCCCACCCGGGCCCACCCGCTGTTCGCGGGCCTGGTCGCCGCCGCCCTCGGCCGCCAGAGGTGACGGGGCGGGAGCGGACGGCCGACGTCCGCGACATCGCCGAGCGGTGGCGGGTGACGGGCTCGGCCGAGCACTTCCGGGGCCGGATCATCGCCGTCCGCGAGGACGAGGTGCTCATGCCCGACGGGAAGGGCGGAGAGGAGCCCGTGCTCCGGGAGTACGTGGAGCACAAGGGCGCGGTCGGCACGATCGCCCTCGATGAGAAGGGCAGGGTCCTGCTGCTGCGCCAGTACCGGCACCCGGTGGGCCATCTCCTGTGGGAGGTGCCCGCCGGGCTGCGGGACGTGGCGGGCGAGCCGATGTGGCGCACCGCCGAGCGCGAGCTGCTGGAGGAAGCCGGGTACCGGGCCGCCACCTGGCACACCCTGCTGGACACCTTCCAGACCCCCGGCATGAGCGACGAGCGGGTCAGGGTGTTCCTCGCCCGCGATCTGGAGCGGGTCCCCGACGAGGAGATCGGCTTCACCCGGGTCCACGAGGAGGCCGACATGCCGATGGCCTGGGTGCCGCTGGAGGAGGCGGTCGCCAAGGCGCTGTCGGGGGAGATCCACAACGCCCTCGCGGTCTCGGCGGTCCTGGCGCTGTATGCGGCACGAACCCGTGGATTCGACGATCTGCGCGACAAAGAGGCCGGTGAAGCCTAAGCTCAGCCCGTCATGAGCGCTCTCGAATCCGCGGTCGGTGCCTATCTGGGGCATCTCGCGGTCGAGCGCGGCCTCGCCGCGAACACGCTCAGCTCCTACCGGCGTGATCTGCGCCGCTATCTGGAGCATCTGCGCGCCCGCGGCGTGGTCGACCTCGCCGAGATCGGCGAGAAGGACGTCCAGGACTTCCTCGCCTCCCTGCGGGAGGGCGGCCAGGACCGCGCCCCGCTGTCGGCGGGCTCGGCGGCGCGGGCGGTGGTGGCCGTCCGCGGCCTGCACCGC
>JAFACJ010000854.1 GCA_023425615.1 Actinomycetes bacterium | reverse complement strand
CTGGACCAGGGCGGAGCGCGTCCCATCGACCCGAACGCCACCATGCTCGACCCCGGACGCGGCGCGGGCTCCGGCGGCCGTCCGGTGGACCCGAACGCCACCATGCTGGACCCCGGACGCGGCGCGGGTTCCGACGCGACGGTCCTGGACGCGGGCGGCGGGCGTCCCGTCGACCCGAACGCCACGATGGTCGACCCCGGCAGGCGTCACCTCGACGCGAACGCCACGATGCTGGACCCCGGCGCGGGCGCGGGCGTCGGCCCGTCGGGTCCGGTGGCGGTCTCGGTGCTGCTGGTGGGCGCCCCGCACACCGGGCAGCTCAGGTTCGCGCGGATGATCGCGGCGATCGTCGGCGACGGGCGGCTGCGCGTCACCGACGCCGACGAGCTGCGCGGCCTGGCGCTGGAGCGGCTGGCCACCGTCTTCGACGACGCGCACCACGACGGCTCGACGTTCCTGCTGGAGCGGCTGGACGCGGCGGTGCTCGACGCCCAGGACCCCCAGGTCTTCCTGCGGACGCTGCGCACGGTGCGGGCCAGGGCGCGCACCCCGATGATCGCCACCTGCGATCCGCGCTCGTTCCGGCGGTTCGCCCAGGACCACCCCGAGCTGCAGCGGGTGTTCCGGGTCTTCCACCTGCCCGAGCTGCGGGACGTGGAGGAGCGCACGACGCTGCTGCGGGTGCTGGCGGACGAGCGGCGCGCCTCACTGGACACCGCCGCCTGGGAGGCGGCCAGGGAGGACCTCACCCGGCTGCGCGGCCCCGGCGACCTGACCGGCGCCCGGCTCGTCGAGGCGTACCTGGAGCGGGCCTACCAGCGCGCGCTGGGCCGCGGCGGCGGGGCCAGGGACCGGGTGGTGCTCCAGGCGCAGGACTTCGCCGGCGTCCCCGAGACGATCGAGCCTGCGCTGCACCCCGCCGGCGACGTGGACGGCTATCTGGACACCCTGCACCAGATGATCGGCCTGGACGCGGTCAAGGCCGAGGTCGACCGGCTGGCCGCCGAGGCCGAGGAGCCGGTCAACCTGGTCTTCGAGGGGCCGCCGGGCACGGGCAAGGCCACGGTGGCCGGGCTGATCGGCGGGATCTTCGGCGCGCTGGGCATCCTGCCGTCGGGCCATCTCATCCAGTGCCGCCCCGAGCACCTGCTGGGCCGCGACGCCCTGGAGACGGAGCTGCGCACGGCCGCCATGGTGCAGCAGGCCGAGGGCGGCGTCCTGCTGGTGCAGCAGGCCGAGGCGCTCACCCCCGAGGCGGTCTCCGAGCTGTTCCGCGGCTTCCGCGAGCATCCCTACCAGCTCGTGCTGGCGGGCCGTGACCTCGGCGGGTTCCTGCGCGCCAACCCCGACGTCGAGGCGACGTTCCAGCGGCTGGAGTTCACCGCGCCGACCGACCGGGAACTGGTGCAGCTCTTCGCCTCCCTCGCCGAGGCCAAGCTGTACGTGGTGGAGGAGGAGCTGCGGGTCGAGCTGATGTCGCGGATCGCCAGGATGCGCGACGACGAGGACTTCGCCTACGGGCGTACCGTCCACCAGTGGTTCGACGAGACCGTCGCGCGCCAGGCCAGGAGGCTGGCGGGCCTGGCGGCGGGCGCCGACGCGCTGACCGCGGCGCGGCTGACCGTCAGGGACCTGCCGGAGTCCAACCTGGAGCGCATCCTGGGCGGATTGAACCAGACGTTGCGCGCCGATCCTGACTACTGACCCGGTGGAGTGAATAGTCCCCGGGTAGCCCTCATGGGTCATGGGCGGTTTTGCGACCGGCGAGTAGCCTGTACGCGGGTGTGTGGGGCCGGACGAACGGAGGTGGACGAGGTGCGCCTTTCGGAACTCGATCGACGTCTGCACGACGACGTGGCACTCGGCGAGATCGAACTCTACGCGGAACTGCTGAGCGCGGTCGCCGTCGCGGAACGGCGGCTCACCGAAGCGGAGATCGACATCGTGCTCGGGGTGTCCCCCGAGCCGGTCTACGACTGACCGCTCGGTTTCCGAACGCCGCGGAGCCCGCCCGGGGCACCTGCCCGGGCGGGCTCCGTCGCGTCATGGCCGCGGCGCTAGACGCCGAACAGCCGCAGCAGCAGGAACACCAGCGCCGCCATCAGCCCGGCCGCCGGGAGCGTGAGCACCCAGGCGACGAGGATGTTGCCGGCCACGCCCCAGCGGACCGCCGACAGCCGCTTGGTCGCGCCGACGCCCATGATCGCCGAGGAGATCACATGGGTGGTGGAGATCGGCGCGTGGAACCCGATGGCGGCGACGTAGAGGATGGACGAGGCGGTGGCCTCGGCCGCGAACCCCTTGGGCGGGTCGAGTTCGATCACCCGGCGGCCCAGCGTCCGCATGATCCGCCAGCCGCCCGCGTAGGTGCCGAGGGACAGCACCGCCGCGCTGACCAGGATCACCCACAGCGGCACATGGGAGGTGTTGGTCTGGTAGCCGGTGGAGACCAGCGCCAGCACGATGACGCCCATCGTCTTCTGCGCGTCCTGGAGGCCGTGCCCGAACGCCATGGCGGCGGCCGAGGTGGACTGCGCGATGCGGAAGCCGCGGCTGACCTTGGCGGGCTTGGCCCGCCGGAACAGCCACATGATGAGCACCATGACCAGATAGCCGAGGACGAAGCCGGCCACCGGCGAGATGATCATCGGGATGACGACCTTCTCGATCACCTTGCTCCAGCCGACCGTGGTCGCCGCGGCGAGGCCCGCGCCGACCAGGCCGCCGATGAGGGCGTGCGAGGAGGAGGACGGCAGCCCGAACCACCAGGTGATGAGGTTCCAGATGATGGCGCCGGCGAGCGCGGCGAACACCACGCCGAGGCCGCTGATGCCCTGGAGGTCGGGGAGGATGTCGGCGATCGTCTTGGCGACTCCGACGCCGACGAAGGAGCCGAGCAGGTTCATGACCGCGGCCATCAGCAGCGCCGCCCTCGGGGTCAGCGCCCGGGTGGACACCGAGGTGGCGATGGCGTTGGCGGCGTCATGGAAGCCGTTGGTGTAGTTGAAGCCGAGGGCCACGGCGATGACCGCGACCAGGGCGAAGGTCTCGGTGGACGGTCCCAGCTCCAGAATCGCGATGACGGCGGCGACCAGGGTGACCAGGGCGCCCCCGCCCGTGACATAGGTGGTGCGCCGGTTCTGCTTCTTCTGGGGTTCCTCCAGGTCGTGCGGGACCTGTACGGCCTCGATGAGCTTCTGCGGTCCCTCCGCGGTCATGATTCCTTGACCGCGATGGTCTCGATGGTGTTGGCGACGTGCTCGAACGCGTCGGCGGCGTCCTCCAGGCGGTCGATGACCTCCTTGAGCTTCATCACCTCCAGCGGCTCGTACTCGCCGCTGAAC
>JAFACJ010000773.1 GCA_023425615.1 Actinomycetes bacterium | reverse complement strand
GCACCAGGCCGAGGGCCAGGCTGAGGATCGTCCGGCGCCGGGAGATCAGCACCCGCCAGGACGTCCGCTGCGCCATGGCGTAGATCAGCGGGGGCAGGAACAGCGGGAGGATGAGGTCGGGCGGGATCCGCACCGGCGGCACGCCGGGCAGCAGGGCCAGTGCCAGCCCGAAGACGCTGACCAGGACCGGGTAGGGACGGCGGATCCTGTCTCCCAGGCCCACCGCCAGCACGGTGACCAGCATGAACAGGACGATCACGGCGAGCGGGGCGAGTGGATCTTCCACGGCGCCATTCTTCCCCAGAGCCGCCGGGCGCCTCACCGGCCGCCCCCGGAAAGCGCGTATCGGTGGCGCGTGACTTTCGAACACGTGTACGGTGACCATACGCGCACCGGCAGTGGGACGAAAATGTCGGTCCCGCTGGTTAGCCTGATGCCGGCCCGTTCTCTCTTCCACGGGCCCTCTCGATGAGCTGGGGAAACACACCGTGCATGATCGACTTGTCGTTCGCGGCGCGCGCGAGCACAACCTCAAGGACGTCTCGCTGGACCTGCCGCGGGACTCCATGATCGTGTTCACCGGGCTGTCCGGCTCGGGGAAGTCCAGCCTCGCGTTCGACACGATCTTCGCCGAGGGCCAGCGCAGGTACGTGGAGTCGCTGTCGGCGTACGCCCGGCAGTTCCTCGGCCAGATGGACAAGCCCAACGTCGACTTCATCGAGGGCCTGTCGCCCGCGGTGTCCATCGACCAAAAATCCACCTCCAAGAACCCGCGCTCGACCGTCGGCACGATCACCGAGGTCTACGACTACCTGCGGCTGCTGTACGCCAGGATCGGCAAGCCGCACTGCCCCGAGTGCGGCAGGACCATCGCGCGGCAGACCCCGCAGCAGATCGTCGACCGGGTGCTGGAGCTGGCCGAGGGCACCCGGTTCCAGGTGCTCGCGCCGGTCGTCCGCGGCCGCAAGGGCGAGTACCTGGAGCTCTTCCGCGAACTCCAGACCAAGGGGTTCTCCCGTGCCCTCGTCGACGGCACCGCGATCCGGCTCGATGATCCGCCCAAGCTCAAGAAGCAGGAGAAGCACGACATCTCGGTGATCGTCGACCGGCTCTCCGTCAAGGAGTCGGCGCGGCGGCGGCTGGCCGACTCGATCGAGACCGCCCTGTCGCTGGCCGACGGCACCCTCGTGCTGGACTTCGTCGACCTGCCCGAGGACGACCCGGGCCGCGAGCGGATGTACTCCGAGCACCTGTACTGCCCCTACGACGACCTGTCGTTCGAGGAGCTGGAGCCCCGCTCGTTCTCCTTCAACTCCCCCTACGGCGCCTGCCCCGACTGCACGGGCCTCGGCACCCGCATGGAGGTCGACCCCGAGCTCCTCGTCCCCGACGACGAGCGCTCGCTGGACGACGGCGCCATCTCACCGTGGTCGAACGGGCACTTCAGCGACCACTTCCAGCGGATGCTGCAGGGGCTCGGCGCCGAACTGGGCTTCGCCCTCGACGAGCCGTGGCGGCAGATCCCGGCCAAGGCCCGCAAGGCGATCCTGTACGGCTCCGACATCCAGGTCCATGTCTCCTACAGCAACCGGTTCGGGCGCAAGCGCTCCTACTACACCCCCTACGAGGGCGTCATCCCGTGGGTCAGGCGGCGGCACGCCGAGGCCGAGAGCGACGCCTCCCGCGAGCGGTTCGAGGGCTACATGCGGGAGATCCCCTGCCCCGCCTGCCGCGGCGCGCGGCTCAAGCCGCTGATCCTGGCGGTCAAGGTGGCGGGCCGGTCGATCGCGGAGGTCTCGGCCCTGCCGATCGGCGAGGCCGCGGAGTTCCTGCGCTCGATGGAGCTGGGCGAGCGCGACCGCCAGATCGCCGAGCAGGTGCTCAAGGAGGTCAACGCACGCCTCGGCTTCCTGCTGGACGTCGGCCTCGACTACCTCAGCCTCGACCGCCCCTCGGCGACGCTGGCCGGCGGCGAGGCCCAGCGCATCCGGCTGGCCACCCAGATCGGCTCCGGCCTGGTCGGCGTGCTGTACGTGCTGGACGAGCCGTCCATCGGCCTGCACCAGCGCGACAACACCCGCCTGCTGGAGACGCTGCTGCGGCTGCGCGACATCGGCAACACCCTGATCGTCGTCGAGCACGACGAGGACACCATCCGCGCCGCCGACTGGGTCGTGGACATCGGTCCCGGCGCCGGCGAGCACGGCGGCCAGGTCGTCGTCTCCGGTCCGGTGGAGGAGCTGCTGGCGTCGGAGAAGTCGCTGACCGGACAGTACGTCTCGGGGCGGCGCTCGATCGCGGTGCCGGCCATCCGCCGTCCGCGCCAGAAGGGGCGCGAGATCACGGTCAAGGGCGCGAGCGCCAACAACCTGCGCAACGTGGACGTGACGTTCCCGCTCGGGGTGTTCACCGCGGTCACCGGGGTGTCGGGCTCGGGCAAGTCCACGCTGGTCAACGACATCCTCTACAGCGCCCTCGCCAAGCAGCTCCACGGCGCCAAGTCGGTGCCGGGCAAGCACCGGCGCATCACCGGCATGGAGCAGTTCGACAAGGTCGTGCACGTCGACCAGTCGCCGATCGGGCGCACCCCGCGCTCCAACCCCGCCACCTACACCGGGGTCTTCGACCACATCCGCAAGCTGTTCGCCTCCACCGCCGAGGCCAAGGTCCGCGGCTACCAGCCTGGCCGGTTCTCGTTCAACATCAAGGGCGGCCGCTGCGAGAACTGCTGCGGCGACGGCACCATCAAGATCGAGATGAACTTCCTGCCGGACGTCTATGTGCCGTGCGAGGTGTGCCACGGGGCCCGCTACAACCGCGAGACCCTCGAGGTGCACTACAAGGGCAAGTCGATCGCCGAGGTGCTGGACATGCCGATCGAGGAGGCCACCGCGTTCTTCGAGCCGATCAGCGCGATCCACCGGCATCTGAAGACCCTCAACGACGTGGGCCTCGGCTACGTCCGGTTGGGCCAGCCCGCGCCGACCCTGTCGGGCGGCGAGGCGCAGCGGGTGAAGCTCGCCTCCGAACTGCAGCGCCGCTCCACCGGCCGCACCATCTACGTGCTGGACGAGCCGACGACGGGCCTGCACTTCGAGGACATCCGCAAG
>JAFACJ010000763.1 GCA_023425615.1 Actinomycetes bacterium | reverse complement strand
CCCCCGGGCCCGGCTCGGGCCCCCCCCGGGGGGCCCGCCGCCGCGCCATCGTGCTCATCCTGGTCTCGGCGAGTTCGGCCGAGTGCGCCGTCCACTGCCGCTCGACCAGTTTGGGAAGATCGTTCTCGCCCTCCGCGCGATCGTTCGCACGTCCGCGCCGCAACCGTTTCAACGCTCTCGTGAACAGGGAACGCAGCATCGCCCTCCTGACTCCGCAGGTGATTCCGCCTCCTCGCAGTCTCACCCCAGAGCACGACATTTCACTGTGTCTCGTCGTACGACACAGGGTTATATGGCCGATCCGTTAGGGCGGTGCGCCAGAACCGCGCCGGGCCCGGCGAGAGATCTCGAATTCCGGTACGGAACGGAGAGGCTGCCTTCGATAAGGCGTTTTACCGTATACGGCCCAGAGGAAACCACCGCTTCCTTTTCCGTAATCAACACCGATCGCACGCCGTGCAACGTATCGAGTATTGAGGGGGTCTCCGGCCGCGTGCGATGATGCCTTCCACACAATCCAGGGGGAAGAGGATCTATGGGGTCGCCGGAGGGACTTGAGACCAACCTGCCCGACTTGACAGAAATTCCGTTGTCGCTGCTCGAGGACGGGCCGCCGGTACTGGCGGTGGCCTTGAGGATGTTGCGAGAACGGCTCGATCCCCAGCGGGAATCGTTGCTGAATTCGTTCAACGCGTGCCTGTGACCGGCCCGAACACGGCACGGACGCATCTGCTCTCGCCGCGGCACTTCGGGGAACTCGCCGCCGGGCTGGGGGGCCCGGACGCGATGGCCGCGCTCTCGGGGGCGGAGTACAGCAAGCACGTGCTGCTGATGCGCGCGATCGTGGAACTGTCCGGAGAGGGCTCGGCCGCGCATCGCGGCTACCGTTCGCTCGCCGCGGAGCAGCAGAGGCATCCCGCGGCCGTCACCGAACTGCTCGGCCGGCCCGAGGTGGGCGCCTGGGCCGCGGACTGCCTGCGCGACCTCGTGGAGAACCGGCCGGGCGCCCGGCCGGAGCACCTGGTACGCCTGGCGGCGCTGCCGCCTCGCACGGGGCTCCGCTGCCGTGCCGAGCACGCCGGGCTCGTCCTGGATCTGATGCTCGACCATGAGACGCCCTTCCTGCACCGCTACCGGTACGAGGTCGACCGGCGGCCGGACGCGCGGGCGTGGCGGCGCCGCCTCGCCCGCGCCTGGAGGGTGCTGGCCGAAGGCCACCGGGCCCAGGCGGCGGACATGGCGGCGGTGGTCAGGACCCTCGTCCCGCTGGCTCCGGTACCCGGCCTCAACCTGGTCAGCGTGACGTCACCGGCGGCGTTCGGCGCGGTCGCGATGTCCCTGCCGGCGGACGGGGTGACGCTCGCCGAGACCCTCGTCCATGAGTTCCAGCATGTGAAGCTGGGCGCTCTGCTCGACCTGCTGCCGCTCGTCGACGCCGATGCCGGAGAACGGTACTACGCGCCGTGGCGAGACGATCCCCGACCGCTGCCGGGACTGCTCCAGGGCGCCTACGCCTATCTCGGCGTGGCGGGCTTCTGGCGCACCCAGCGGTTCGCCGTCCCTGATCTGAGCGGGCATGTGGAGTTCGCACGGCGGAGGGCGGAGGCGTTCGAGACCACCTCGACACTGCTGGACTCGGGCCGGCTGACCCCGGAAGGCACCGCTTTCGTGACGCGCATGCGCCGGAGGCTGGAGGAGGCGCTGGCCGACGAGGTGCCGGACGAGGCGCTCGCGCGGGCCGCCGAGCTGAGCGCGGAGCACCGCCGCCGCTGGACGCCGCCATGAGCGTTCCCTTCCGACAGTTCGTCTTGAAGGTCCACAGCCGGTGCAACCTCGCGTGCGACTACTGCTACGTCTACGAGATGGCCGACCAGAGCTGGCGCTCACAGCCGCAGCGCATGTCCCGGGAGGTCGCCGAGCGGGCGCTGTCGCGGATCGCCGAGCACGCCTCCGCCCACGGCCTGCCGGAAGTGCGGCTGGTCCTGCACGGAGGGGAGCCGCTGCTGGCGGGCCTGGACTTCCTCACCTTCCTCGTCACCCGGGCCAGGGAGGCCATCCGCGCCGACGTCGTCGTCAGCGTCCAGACCAACGGGGTGCTGCTGGACGAGCGGATGCTCGCGGGGCTGGCCGGCCTCGGCGTCCGCGTCGGGGTGAGCCTGGACGGGGACGCCGCGGTGACGGCCCGGCACCGCCGGTTCGCGGACGGGCGCAGCAGCCACCCCGCGGTGGTCGCGGCGCTGGAGCGGCTGCGCCGCGTCCCGGAGAACTACGCCGGGATCCTCAGCACCATCGACGTCTCGGCCGATCCGGTGGGCTGCTACGAGGCGCTGCTCGCCTTCGCCCCGCCGCGCATCGACTTCCTGCTGCCGCACGGCACCTGGACCTCGCCGCCGCCCTTCCGGCCGCCCGACGCGTCAACCCCTTACGCCGACTGGCTCCTCGCGGTGTTCGGGCGCTGGTACGACGCGCCGCGGAAGGAGACGTCCATCCGCCTGTTCGACGAGATGATCCAGCTTCTGCTCGGCGGGCCCGGTGGTTTCGAGGGACTCGGCACCCTTCCGTCCACGGTGGCCGTCATCGGCGTCGACGGTGCCATCAAGCAGCTCGACTCCCTGTCCGCGGTCGGCGAGGGAGCCGACGACCTGGGCCTGAACGTGGCGGACGACCCGCTCGATGCGGCGCTCGCCCATCCGCTGACCGTCGCCAGGCAGGGCGGGATCGCGGCCCTGGCCCCTGACTGCCGCGCCTGCCGCCACGTCGGCACCTGCGGGGGCGGCCTCTTCACCCACCGGTACCGCGCGGACAACGGCTTCGCCAACCCGTCGGTCTACTGCCCCGACCTGTTCACCCTGGTGTCCGGGGTCCGCGACCGGCTGGCACGGGATCTGCCTAGGCTTCGAGGTCCAGGGTGACCCGCGCCTTCCGCCGCGCCGCCCGGGCGTCGTCGAGGTGGTCGATGGACGCCAGCCGGTAGTCGTTCAGGGTGCGGGCCAGAAGCTCGTCAGCCGCCGCCGTCTCACCGAGGTGACGCAGGTCGACGCTGAGGTTCACCGCGGTCGCCAGGGTGTTGGGATGGTTGGCGGGCCGCACCTCGACGCCCAGGGCCAGGGTCTCCTCGTCCAGCGCGCGGGCCTCGGCGAGCTCACCGAGCCCGAACAGGTCGCTCGCGAGGTTCGTGGCGGTGATGAGGACGAACGGATGCCGCTCGCCGTACAGGTCGCGCAGCCCGCGCCACGCCTTCTCGTCCAGCTCGCGTGCCTCCTCGTGGTGGTCGAACTGGCGGAGCACGGCCGCGTAGTTGACCTGCGCCGCGAACGTGATGTTCCCCGGAGGCCGCTCCCTGGCCGCGCACAGCTCCACGGTCCTCCCGCCCAGCTCCCTTGCCCTGGCCAGCTCCCCCGCGACGCGCAGGTCGACGATCAGGTTGGCCGCGGCGCTGAGGGTGTACCTGTGCTCCGGCCCGAGGTAGTCGGTGTAGCTCGCGTAGACGGCCTCGGCCACCTCCAGCGCGTCGTCGTGGAAACCCGCCTTCCGTAGCGCGACGCCGAAGCTCTTACGCGCGTTGAGCGAGTCGGGGCTCTCCCCGCGGAGGTGGGCGTCGAACGCGGCGACGACCTCGCGGGCGATGTCGCAGGACTGGATGTACCGCCCCGTGCCCCGCAGGTCGCGGGAGAGCGCCTCCTTGGAGGCGAGCGTGCGCGGATTGGCGGGGCCGAGCAGTTCCTCCCGGTCGGCCAGGGTCTCCTCGTCGTACTTGAGCGCCTTGGCGAAGTCGCCGAGCCGCCGGTAGTCCACGGCGACGTTGTTGCGCACGTTCAGCGTCCGCTCGTGGCGGGCTCCGAAGACCTCGACGAACTGGGGGAGCAGCTTCAGGTCGAGTTCCAGCGCCTCGTGGAGCAGGCCCTGGTAGCGCAGGTCGGCACCGTGGCTGTTGGCGCACAGCAGCCAGACCCGCCGCGCCTCGTCCCGCCGCGTCTCGTCGGCGGCCGTGTCCATCACGTTCTGCGCCAGGGAGAGGGTCTGCTCGTTCATGGCAGCCGCCTCGTCGTTGCGGCCGGTGAGGCGCAGCGCCATGCCGACCTCGGTGGCCAGCCGGAGCACCACGGGGTCGTCGGCGCCCAGGGACTCCCGCCAGACCCTGAGCGCGTCCTGGCCGAGCCGGAGGCTCTCCTGGTGCCGTCCGAACAGGTGCAGCCTGCGCACCTGGTTGATGATGAGCTGCCGCAGCTCCGGGGCACCGGAGTGGATCGCGCCGGTGGGGCCGAGGTGCTGGATGATCCGGTCGTAGGCGGGGATGTTGGTGTCGAGGTCGGGCTTGCCCGGGTCGGCCTCGGCCAGGAGCCGGTGCACCGCCTCCCGGTACTGGGCGACGGCCTCGGGGTCGTCGATCCTCAGCTGGCTGCGCATGACGGCCTGCACGACGCGGTGGAGGCGGATCTCCTTGCGCTTGCCGCGCAGCTCGATCAGGGAGAACCGGTTCAGCTCGTGCAGCGCCGACTGGGTGCGGGCGGGGTCGGTCAGCGCCTCGCGCAGGGTGTCGCGGGAGATCCCCTCCGCGCCCTTGACGAACAGCTCCTCGGCGATGGGCTCGGAGGAGAAGTAGGCGGCGAGCCGGAAGATCTCCCGGGCGGCGGAGGAGAGCCGGTTGGCGGTCATGCTCCAGGTCGTCGCGATCGCCTGGTACTGGTAGGCGATGTCGACGGGACGGCTCATGACGCGGTGGGCGTCGTCCTCGAACTCCGCGAGGAACTCCTGGACCCCGACCCCGGTCTCGGTCAGGTAGGCGGCGGCGTGCTCGACGGCGAGCGGGAGGTTTCCCATCGCCTTGCCGAGCGCGGCGGCCTCGGCGAGGCGCTCGGCGTCGGTCTCCGGATCGTCCGAGGGGCCGAGGTCGGGCACCCTGCCGCGCAGGAAGTCGATGGTCTCCCGCGGCTCGAACTCGGTGACGTCGATGCCCTCGGCGCCGGTGTGCGCGCGCCAGTGCCGCTGCCGGGAGGTGATGATGACATGGCCGCCCCGCGGCGCCTGGCCCGGCAGGAACTGCTTGACGGTGGCGGGGTCCTCGGCGTTGTCGAAGACCAGCAGCCAGCTCTGGTACTGGCCGTGCGACAGCAGGTCCTGGACCATCCAGATCATCTTGTCGCGCTCGGGGTGCTCCAGTCCCAGCCGCCGGCCCAGCCGGACGAAGGAGTCGCTGATGAGCTCGGCGTTCTCCGCGGGGATCCACCAGATCAGCTGGTACTCCGAGCCGTACCGGTGCGTGTACTCGGTGGCGATCGCGGTCTTGCCGATGCCGCCGAGTCCGAAGAACGCCTGCGGGGGGTGGTTGAGCACGCCCACGTTCCCGCTGGTCAGACGTTTCCTGAGGGTCGAGAGCAGGGTCTCGCGCCCGGTGAAGTACCGGTTCCGTGCGGGGATCTCGTTGCCCCGGATCGGAATGAAGGTCACGGCTCTGTGATCTCGTGTCATCGCGCGTCCATCGTCGGTATGTGGTGGAGGGGAGGAGTCCAGAGGTGCGCTTGAGGTCGTACCGCATAGAGTGCCGGGGTAATAACACGATTATGGCCGGAATAGGCCATTTCCACCAACGAGCGGGGAGGTTTTCGCATCTACCAACACGGTTGTGTAAAACTTCCGGCGCGGCCATGGACCGCGTATTAGTTTTCAGGCACCATCGAAGACGATACCTCACACCAGAGACAAAAAGTCAGGGTCAGGACCGGGAGGTCAATCGTCGCGACCGAAGCCGAACGCAGGAGACGATCGCCTTGGCTACTACGGCTGCCCGGCTGGAGGAGAGCCCCGCTCTCATCAGGCCGCCTTACGCGCCCTGGTACAAGCCCGTCCCCGACGTGGAGCACCCACCGCGCGACGGTGACGATGACTCCGAGTGGGACAGGGCCGCCGCCGCGGCGCGCCGGGGATACGCCGGCCGGAGACGCGGCGATCTGAACGCGGCGGTCGCGGAACTGCGCTCGGCGCTGGCGCTGTTCGGGGCGCTGGGCGACCGCAGATCGGCACTGCCCGTCCACTGCGCGCTGGCCGAGATCCACTTCACCTCGGGCGACTTCGACGCCGCCGCCGCGGTGCACCGGCGGGCCCTTACCGTCTGCCCCGGTGACCCCGTCTCGCTCATCGGCCTTGCCTACGCCCACTGGTACCAGGGCTTCTTCGCCGACGCGCTCACCTTGCTGGGCGAGGCACTGGAGAGCCGCTCGGAGCAGGACGTCGCCCGCGGCGCGCGCGGGCAGCTCCTGGCCGACCTGGGCCGGGCCCCTGCCGCGCTCGCCGATCTGGAGAGCGCCCCCGACGGGCCCGACACCCGCTCGGCGCGGGCGCTGGCACTGGACGCGCTGTGCCGCGAGGAGGAGTCGGACCGCGAGAGGGAGGCGGCGCTCCGGCTCGCCCCCGACCTTCCGCGCACCCATCTGCGCATCGCCCGCGTCCAGCTCAGAAGGGGTGCCGTCGACGCCGCGCGCCAGAGTCTCGGGCGCGCCCTGGCGGGTGACCCCCCTCTTCCGCCGGCGCACGCGGCGCAGGCGAGGAGACTGCTCGATCAGATGGCGCGAGGGGACGCCGACTGAACAATGAGCGGGCTATTATCGCCGTTCCTCCATTTTTGTCGTGAGGTGGCAATATTGCCCGACATGCACGCGATAATGATCGGCGTCTCCGGTTATTCGGAGGAGCTCGGTGATCTGGCGTTCGCACCTCGAGCGGTATCCGTCTTGGCCCGGGTCCTGAAGACGCATTTCGGCTACACCACAACGACCATGATCGAACCCGGGATGTCCGGCGCGGAGATCGACAAGGCGGTCGAGGACGCCATCGAGACGGCGCGGCCGGGGACGACGCTTCTCGTGCACATCCTGGCGCACGGGCATCAGCAGGACTCGGGCCACCTCTACGCGCTCGGCACCGACCTCGCCAGGAAGGCCGAAGTCGGCACCTGGCTGCAACGGGTCTACGCCCGGCGTGAGCCCATCACCGTGCTGTTCCTGCTGGACATGTGCAGGTCGGGAACCGCCGCGCGGCTCGACTGGCTCGGCGACTACGCCGGCGACGGGCAGCGGGGCTGGGTCCTCGCCGCCTGCACCGAAGGCGAACTCGCCTACAACGGCAACTTCACGGTCGCTCTCGCCAACGTGCTGCGGGACGCGGCGTCGGAGCACGCCGTGGCGTCCTCCGCGCACCGTTTCCTGTCGCTCGCCGCCGTCGCGCGCGCCGTCCGCGCGGAGACCGAGAGACTGCGGCTCGCCCAGGGCAATTGGAAGCAGGTCGTCACGGGCAGCCTCATCGACATCGCCGACCTCACCGATCTGCTGGGATCGGCTGCCTTCTTCCCCCACCCGGCGCGCGCCCTCGGACCCGCGGAGACGGGAACCGCCGATCTCACCGCGCTGCCGTTCCTCGACGAACTCGACGAGGGCATGGACGCCCGGCACTTCATCGCCTGCGCGACCGGGGCCGGGGGGTTCGCCGAACCGGGACGGCTGGCGGGCTGCTTCACCGGCAGGGAGAAGCAGCTGGGCTTCCTGACGTCATGGCTCGTCGGAGGCGGCTCTCCGCTCGCCGTCGTGACCGGCGGGCCAGGCGCCGGCAAGTCGGCGCTGCTCGGTGTCCTGGTGTGCGCGGCACACCCCCGGCTGCGGGACGGTACCGCCGCGCTGTGGAGCGTGGCGGCCGCGACCCCGCCCACGCTGCCGCGTCCGGCCGTGGTGAACTGCCGCGGGCGCGGCCTCGCCGAGATCGCCGCGTCGCTGGGCCGGCAACTCGGTCTCCCCGAAGGCCCCGACCTCCTGCTCGACGCGCTCGCGCGGGGGACGGGCGTGCGGATCGTGGTGGCCGACGCCCTGGACGAGGCCGCGGACCCCGCCGGCGTCGCCTCGTGGCTGGGAGACCTGGCGCGGACGACGCTGCCGGACGGGCGGGGAGCGGTGCGGCTGCTGGCGGCGACCCGTGCCGAACCGGAGACCAGGGGCCTGCTGGACCTCGCGCGCTCCAGGGGCCACCTGGTCGACCTCGACGCCGTCGAGCCGGAGGTCCTCGGCCGCGATCTGCACTCCTACATCACCCAGCTGATCAGATCGACCGGCGTGGACACGACGGGCGCCGTGACCGGCGTGTTCGCGACCGCGGTGTCGACAGCCCTCGCGTCCGCGGGCGGAGGGCACGGCGAGTTCCTGGTGGCGGGCATCCACACCCGGCGCTTCCTCGACTCCTTCCACCCCGAGGGGCTCGATGAGGCGGAGCGGATCCAGGAGGCGCTGCGGTTCGGGCGGCGGGTGCGGCCCTCACCCGTCGAGGCGTTCCGCGCCGATCTGGAGGCGGGCCGTGACCCCTGGCTGAGAGCGGCGCTGACCGCGCTCGCGCACGCCCGCGCGGACGGCATGCCGCTCTCGGTCCTCACCAGGGCGGCGCGGGTCTTCGGCGCCTCGGCCGAGCCGCCCGGCAGGGCGGAGATCCGCGCCGCCCTGGACAGCCGCGGCTTCTATCTGCGCAGATCCGTCGACGGCGAGGGGATGACCCTCTACCGCCTCTTCCACGAGGAGCTCATCGGATACCTGCGCGAGGCGGACGGGGCCGCCGGCCTGCCCGAGGCGCTCCTGGACTCGCTCGGCCCGTCCGGCGCGAGGGTCTGGGGCGCCGCCGAGCCCTATGTGCTGCGCCACGTCCTCGACCACGCGGCGGGCACGCCCTTGGAGAACGACCTCCT
>JAFACJ010000696.1 GCA_023425615.1 Actinomycetes bacterium | reverse complement strand
ACCCGTAGAGCGACCTGGACCTCTCCTCCCCCAGCCTCTGGTGCGGGAAGAAGAGTTCCTCGTCCTCGATGAGCCGCCTGATCCCGGCCTGCTGGTCCCGGCTGGTGCGACCCTGGCTGAGATAGAGGAGCCGCTGGATGCACCCATGGGCGGCGGTGATGTCATCGCGCTCCAGCGCCTCCGCCAGCTCCGCGACGACGCTTTCAGCGTGATCCACTCCCTTGACCGGGATGACCTCCTCGCGACGGTCGTCATGGGAGGCGTCGAGCACCATCAAAGGCCGGGTGTCGCGGCTGAAGGGCATCGGCTCGGTGGCCTGGGCGAGCTTGGCGACCAGGGCCCTGCGGTCGGCGTGGTTGGCCAGCAGACCGAGGTAGACGCGCGCGTTCTCCTCCTCGTAGGGAATGCGCGCCAACCGACCCCAGATCACGTTATGGGAGTCCTCGCGCCTGTCCTCGGTGAACGACAACCGGATGTTGTGCCGTGCGGTGCTGCTCGTCCAGGTGGCCGCCGACAGCCTGGCCCGCATCCCGTAGGGCAGCAGCGCCGCCACATCATCCAGGTACCGCAGGCGCAGGCGCAGTCCGTCGCCGCCCAGGACGCACACCGGCCGCCCCGCCAGCAGCAGGGCGGCCGTGCTCATCGCCTCCTCGGTGAGGCGCTCGGCGATCGGCCCGGGGTCCAGGACGGGAAGCTCCACCTCGATGAGGCCCCCGTCATGAGGGGCGGCCAGGCCGAGGAGCGCGTCGTACAGATCGCCATAGGAGACCGGGCCCCGGGCGAGGTCGGCGTAGCGCACGGCGAACATCCGCGCGTCGGCACCCGCCCTCCCGACGCTGTCCGGACGGTCGGACTCCTCGTGGATGATCAGGATGATCCTGGCGTCCTCCCCCTTGGCGGCCCAGGCGATCGTGACCTGGGGGAGGAGGGGCGGGGCCCCGGCATGGAAACGGTCGAAGACGACGGCGAACTCCCGCGCCGAGAAGAACCCGTCTCCGCTGCACTCCAGCACCCGGAACGAGTCGCCGTCCCCCTTCCCGAAGCGGGCCCACTCCACGCTCACCCTGACCCCGCGCGACACCGCATCACCTCACATGGGTCATCCCAGCCCGCCGAGAAGGACGAACAAGCCGACCATGCCGAGCAGCAGAAGGGGCAGCACGAAGAACAGGAGGGTCTGGCCGTCCACCCGTCTTCGCCTGCCCTTCCCCTCCTGCGCCCTGTCCTGCCAGTTCGGCTGAGGGGCCGCGGGGACGAGGGCGGGGCTCCCCTGCCTCGGCGCGTGCTGCGCCGCCGCCAGGTTCCGCAGGATGACCTCCCGCACGGAGTCGGCGAGCTGGATCTTGTCCGTCATCCGCTTCAGGAAATGGCCGACCAGGACGTCGCCTGCCCCCGGTCCGTAGAGGTAGACGACGGCGCTGACCAGGGCGGCGGTCGGCATGACGTATCTGCTGGTGAGGGCCCTCTCCAGCTCCTCGACGCCCAGCGGAGCCTCACCGTAAGCCGACTTCAGCAGGGGGAGCAGCAGCTCGAACTGCTTCTGGTAGGAAGCCGGATAGTGGTGGGCCAGTACATCGGCCAGGAAGCCGTTCCGCTCCAGTTCGGTGGCGAGCTGGCTGTCGTACTTCTCGCCGCTCTTCTGCCGTCTCGCCAGCTCGTTGCAGACGATCTCCACGAGCCGCGTGCTCACGCCCTGCCCGGTCACCGCGTAGACCAGTTCGCTCCCCTGGTAGCCGTCGAGCGCGCGGGCGAGTTCGTCGGGGGAGATCCGCCATGCGATCGACAGCCTGACGACGACGTCGTAGCTGGGCATCTTCAGCAGCGCGGCGAGCAGTCCGGGAGGGAGCGGATGGCTGGCCGTCTTGATGACCGCCTCCAGGGAGTCGCGGCTCAGCGTCTGCCCGAACGCCAGTCTCAGCAGCGACCCGTAGAGCGCCCTGGACTGGTCCTCCCCCAGCCTCCGGTGCGGGAAGAAGAGCGCCTCGTCCTCGATGATCTGCCGGATCCTGATCTGCCGGTCCCGGCTGGTGTGCCCCTGGCTGAGATAGAGGAGCCGCTGGATGCACTCATGGGCGGCGGTGGCGTCGTCGCGCTCCAGCGCCTCCGCCAGCTCGGTGATGACGTCCTCGGCGCGGTCCCGCTCCTTGACCGGGACGACCTCCTCGCGGGGGTCGTAGTACGACTTGTCGAGCACCCCCAGCGGTCGGGTGTCGCGGCCGAAGGGCATCGGCTTGGTGGCCTGGGCGAGCTTGGCGACCAGGGCCCTGCGGTCGGCGTGGTTGGCCAGCAGACCGAGGTAGACGCGCGCGTTCTCCTCCTCGTAGGGGATGCGCGCCAGCTCCCCCCAGATCACGTTGGAGGAGTCCTCGCGCCTGTCCTCGGTGAACGACAACCGGATGTTGTGCTGCGCGGTGCTGCTCGTCCAGGTCGAGGCCGAGAACCTGCTGCGCATCCCGTAGGGGAGCATCGCCGAGACGTGGTCCAGGAAGGAGAGCCTCCTGATGAGGCTCACCCCCTCCTCGCACACGATGCAGACCGGTTTGCCGGCCAGAAGCAGCGCCGCCGTGCTCATGACCTTCTCGTCGACCTCGGCCGCCACCAGGTCCGGGCGCATCGGCTCGGCCTCGATCGTCACCTGCCCCTGGAAGGGCGGGCGCAGGGCCCGGAAGCGCCGGTAGAGCTCCAGGTAGGAGACGGGGTTGGTCATGAGCTGGTGGTAGCGGACGCAGAAGTAGTGGATCTCGGCGATCCGCCGTCCGGCGGCGTCCGGGGTCTCCGAGGGCTTGTGGATGGCGATCCCGATCCGCGCCTCCTCGCCTTTGCCCGCCCAGATGATGGTCGCCTGGGGAAGGGTGTCGGGCGTGCCGATGGAGAAGCGGTTGAGGATCTGGTCGAACCCCTGCGCGGTGAGGCCGTCCTGGCTGCAGGACAGGACGCGGTAGTCGTGGTCTCCGGGCTGCTTGCCCCACAGCGCCCACTCGACGGTGAGCCGTACCTTCTCCTCGGCCATGGCGCTCCTACTTCGCTTCCAGCTTCCGGCCGAGCCACAGCAGCGGCTCCATCACGTTGATCGGACGCACGGTCCCGCGCACCCGCGTGAAGCCCTTGGCGTCGGTGATGACATTCTGGTGGTCGTCGCGGTCGTAGTACCCCAGGCCCGGATCGATGTGGAAACCGATCGCCGAGGTGACGAAGTACCGCATGCGCTCCGGCCGGAAGTACTGCTCCAAGGTGTTGATCACCAGGTCCGCGTAGCCGCTGGCCGACACCTGGCACAGCTGGTCGAACAGCTCCCTGCCGTCGGCGCCGTCGTCGACGCGGGGGAAGAGCAGGTTCTCGTCCGGCTCGGTCAGGCCCAGCTTCTCCGCGGTCTCCAGGACCCTCAGCTCGTCGAACTTGGTGATGCAGATGGCCAGGTAGTGGGGCAGCAGGCCCGACTCGAACTCGGGATCCTCCAGGAAGTGCTGGGACAGGTGCGACAGGATCCCGAAGAGGTGCTCGAAGGCGTCGCCCTTGTCGAACTCGCGGACCGGGTCGAAGAGGAACACGATGCCCCTGCTGTTGACCAGGTCCTCGATGAGCTCGTTGCGGGCCAGGCGGCGGGGCGAGAAGTTCTCACCGCCGAGGTCGGCCAGGTCGAGGCCGAACTGGACGCTCCCCTTC
>JAFACJ010000663.1 GCA_023425615.1 Actinomycetes bacterium | reverse complement strand
GGCCCCTTCCTCCGTCGAGGTGAGGACACCACGAAAGGTCAGTGGTAGGTGAGAGGCTGGTGCCGAAGCCGAGGGATGAGCCGGGAGGCTGACGGTGAACGGGCGCCCGCGTGCCGTCGAGTTCCTGGACGTACGGCGGCTCCGGTTGGTGGAGGGGGATCCGCCGCGGATATCGCCCGCGCACCGGGCGACCATGGACCGTGCGTGGGAGGAGGCGGTACGTACCGTTCCTGCCCTGTTCGACGGGCCGGTGGTGGCGTGCGCGGGGATGGAGCGGGACGGGCGCCGCGGCATGACCCTGTACTGGACGGTGGTGCCCTATCGGCATTACGCCCTGCATCGGGTTCCGGGAGCCGCCGCGTTGCCGTCCTTGTTCGTCGCCGTGGTGCAGCCCGTGCGGGAGGGCGGTCTGCTGGTGGGGCTGACGTCGGCGTCGACCGCTGTTCCCGGCCGTTGGCAGGTACCGGGCGGGTCGGTCGAGCCTCCGGCGGAGGGCGTGACGCTCGACGAGGCGGCGTTGCGCGGGAACGCGGCGCGGGAGTTGGCCGAGGAGACCGGTGTCGACGTGGTGCCGGAGGAGTTGGTGCTCTGGGCCGTGACGCGTGGGGAGCACGGGAACATCGGGGTGTTCTTCCGTGCCGTGCCCAGGTCGGCGGCGGTGCTCCGCGAGCGGTTCGCGGCCTCGGTGGCGGCGGAGACCGCCGCGGGGGTGATCCCGGCGGAGGGTACGCGGTGTGCATGCTCAGGTTGCGCGGCCTGCAACGATGGAAGATCTAACTAGATATATCGTTGACACATCTTTAGTAGGCGCATCCGCTATGGAAGCGAAAGGAGAACGCCGTGAGCAACGCTCCCAAGTACATCCATCACGTGAACTTTCCGACGACCGATATCGAGCGGACCAAGGAGTGGTACGGCAGGGTCTTCGGGCTGAGGTCGATCACGCCCAAGAGCAACACCAAGGTGCTGCTGATGACGCGGGGGAACTTCGATCTGCACTTCACCCCGGTGGAGGAGATGGAACGGATGGCCCCGTACCACTTCGCGATCGAGGTGGAGGACTGGGACGGGTTCCTGGCGCATCTGAAGGAGCTGGGGATCCGGCACACCCGGCCGGTCGAGCGGCCGGAGAACCACTCGAAGTTCTGCTACATCCACGACCCCGACCACACCATGATCGAACTCGTCTACCACGGCAGGCGCCCCGCCTGACCGGGTGCGACGCCGCCGGGCGCTGGTCAAAAAAGATCATCTTCCGGGACAATCGCGCCCATGCGTTCGCGTCCGTCCTGCCGCTGCTGCTCCTGGCCTGCCTCGCGACGGGCACCGGTGATCTCCTCGGCCGCCTTCCCGGTGTCTTCGCGGGCGCCGGAGAGGGCTGGATCGCCGTCACCCGCGCCGAGGGCTCCCGCAAGGACCTGGAGTTCTTCCTCCTCTGAGCGCTCGGGTCCCGCCGAGCACCCGTGCCGACCGGATACCCCCACCATGGTTACATAAAGTGATCAAATGGATAGGGGAAGATCAGAGGGCGGTAACCGATCATGAGGTGAGGAGACGCGCGATGGACTGGACGAACGACGAGCTGAACCGGATCGGCGATGCCGACGAGCTGCACGTCGCCCCGGTGGAGGAGAGCGGGAGCCCGCGCAGGCCCGTGCCGATCTGGGTGGTGCGCGATGGCGACGATCTCTACGTCCGCTCCTTCCGCGGGGGCGACGGCAGGTGGTTCCGCGCCGCCAGCGCCAGCCACGAGGGCCACATCCAGGCCGGAGGGGTGGACAAGGACGTCACCTTCGCCGAGGAGCGCGACGCGGGTGTCAACGCCCGTGTCGATGACGCCTACCGCAGCAAGTACGCACGCTACGGCGAGGCGTATCTCGATCCCATGGTCGACGGGCCCGCCCGCGGCACTACCCTCAAGATCGTCCCACGCTGACGGAAAGGGCGGAGCCATGCCACGTATCGCCACCGCCGAGCGCGCCGACAGGGCGGCTCTGCTGGAGTTCCTGCGGCCACGGCACCGGGGGGTGCTCCTGACCTCCAGGTCCGGCGGCGGCCCGCAGATGTCGCCCGTGAGCTGCGGCGTGGACGCCGAGGGGCGGATCGTCGTCTCGACGTACCCCGAACGCGCCAAGACGCGCAACGCCAGGCGCGACCCGGCGGTGTCGATGTGCGTGCTGTCCGACGACTGGGACGGCCCCTACGTGCAGGTCGACGGGCACGCCGAGGTCCTCGACATGCCCGAGGCGCTGGAGGGCCTCGTCGAGTACTACCGCTGCATCGCCGGCGAGCACCCCGACTGGGACGAGTACCGCGCGGCCATGGTCCGCCAGGACAAGTCGCTGATCCGCATCACCATCCGGCGGTGGGGGCCGATCGCCACCGGAGGCTTCCCGGCCCGTCTCGCCTGAGCACGGCACTTCCGGCGCGGACCCGGCAGTGGTTGGATCGCCGCATGAAAGTTCGGCTGGGGCGTCCCGACATCTCCCGTTACGCGGATCGCTTCGATCTGCCCGAGGCCGGCCGGGGGCTGTCCGTCACCTTCCTGGGGGTGGCGACCCTGCTCGTCGACGATGGGAGCTCGGCGGTCATGACCGACGGGTTCTTCTCCCGTCCCTCGCTCCTGACGGTGGCGCTGCGGCGGATGGCCCCGGACATCGGGCGGATCGAGGAGGCGCTGGGACGGGCCGAGGTGGCCTCGCTCGACGCGCTCATCCCCGTGCACACCCATTTCGACCACGCCATGGACTCGGCGGTGGTCGCCGAGCGCACGGGGGCGCGGCTGGTCGGCGGCGCGTCCACCGGCAACGTCGGGCGCGGGGGCGGACTCCCCGACGACAGGATCGTGCGCGTCGCGTCCGGGGAGACCGTGGCGTGCGGCGCCTTCACGGCGACCCTGGTGGAATCCCATCACTGCCCGCCGGACCGGTATCCGGGGCACATCACCGAGCCGGTCGTGCCGCCCGTCAAGGCGGCGGCGTACCGGTGCGGTGAGGCGTGGTCGCTGCTCCTGGAGCACACCGGCGGGCGGACCGCGCTGGTCCAGGGCAGCGCCGGCTTCGTTCCCGGGGCGCTGAGGGGGCGGTCCGCCGACGTCGTCTATCTGGGCGTGGGGCAGCTCGGCGTCCAGAAAGAGGAGTACATCCGCGCCTACTGGGCGGAGACGGTCGAGGAGGTGGGGGCGCGGCGGGTCGTCCTCATCCACTGGGACGACTTCTTCCGGCCCCTCAGCCAGCCCCTGCGGGCACTCCCCTACTTCGGCGACGACCTCGACGCCACCATGCGGGTTCTCGGCCCGCTCGCCGAGCGGCAGGGCGTCCCGCTGCACTTCCCGACCCTGTGGCGGCGTGAGGACCCGTGGGCCGGGCTCGCCTGAGCCCGCGCGGGCAGCCCAACTTTTGGTGATCGCTTCATTTCCGGCCGCGACGGCACCGGGTAGACAGCCCGCACCGGCGCCACGCGGAGGAGACGAGCACGATGACCACGACAGGCACCCCGGAGCCGACCCTGCGCCGCGCCCTTGACCGGCATCGCAAGGGCACCCGGCTGGGAGACGTCCTGGCCACCACCGACCACAAGGTCGTCGGCTACCTCTACCTCGGGACGTCGTTCGCGATGTTCCTGATCGGGGGGCTGCTGGCGATGGTGATCCGTGCCGAGCTGCTCGAACCCGGTATGCAGCTGGTCAGCGCCAACGGCTACAACCAGCTCTTCACCATCCACGGGACGATCATGCTGCTGCTGTTCGCGACGCCGCTGTTCGCCGGTTTCGCCAACGTCCTCGTGCCCCTGCAGATCGGCGCGCCGGACGTCGCCTTCCCCCGGCTGAACACCCTCAGCTACTACCTGTTCCTGGTGGGCGCCGTCATCGTCCTGTCCGGTTTCCTCTCCTCCGACGGGGCGGCGTCGTTCGGCTGGACGGGGTACACGCCGCTGTCCGACGCCCGCCGCTCGCCCGGTGTCGGACCCGATCTGTGGATCATGGGGCTCGTCCTGTCGGGCGCCGGCACGATCCTCACCTCGGTCAACCTCATCACCACCATCACCCGGCTGCGGGCGCCTGGCATGCAGATGTTCCGGATGCCGATCTTCACATGGAACATCCTGTTCACCAGCCTGATGGTGATCATCGCCTTCCCCGTCCTCACGGCGAACCTGCTCGTCCTGTTCGCCGACCGTGTCTTCGGCGCGCACGTCTTCGACGGGTCGAACCGCGGGGCGATCATCTGGCAGCACCTGTTCTGGTTCTTCGGCCACCCCGAGGTCTACATCGTCGCGCTCCCGTTCTTCGGGATCATCACCGAGATCATCCCCGTCTTCAGCCGCAAACCGCTGTTCGGCTACGTCAGCATGGTCGGGGCGACCATCGCCATCACCGCCCTGTCGATGACCGTGTGGGCGCACCACATGTTCGCCACCGGCGTCGTCCTGCTGCCGTTCTTCTCGATCCTCTCCTTCCTCATCGCCGTCCCCACGGGCCTGAAGTTCTTCAACTGGATCGGCACGATGTGGCGGGGGCACCTCACCTTCGAGGCGCCGATGCTCTTCGCCGTCGGGTTCCTCGTCACCTTCCTGTTCGGCGGGCTCACCGGCGTCATCGTCGCCTCGCCTCCGATGGACTTCCACAACACCGACACCTACTTCGTCGTCGGCCACCTGCACTACGTCCTGTTCGGGACGGTCGTCTTCGCGATGTTCGGCGGCTTCTACTTCTGGTGGCCGAAGATGACCGGCAAGAAGCTGAGCGAAGGCTGGGGGAAGGTCCATTTCTGGTCGCTGTTCGTCGGCTTCCAGGTCACCTTCCTGGTGCACCATCTACTCGGCGCGCAGGGGATGCCGCGGCGTTACGCCGACTACGCCTCGGAGTTCACCACCTTGAACTTCGTCTCCTCCATCGGCTCGTTCCTGCTCGGCGCCTCGACCTTCGCGTTCCTGTGGAACATCTGGCACACCCACCGGCATGGAGAGCGGGTGGAGACGGACGACCCGTGGGGGGCGGGGAACTCCCTGGAATGGGCCACCTCGTGCCCGCCTCCCCGGCACAACTTCCATTGGATCCCGCCGATCCGCTCCAACCGCCCGGCCTTCGACCTCCACTACTACTCCCAGCGCATACGCGAGGCTCAGGAGCGGTCGTGAGTCCCGTCATCGCCCTGGCCGCCCCCGGCTACCTCGTTCTGGTAGTCGACGTAGAAGCGGTTCAGCCGCGTCTTCATCTGCGTCTTGATCCGGTTCGGCGTCGGCAGCGGGATCATGTGGAACGGCCGGTGCATCTCCAGCTCCCGCGGGTGCCGTGACTCCAGGGCCGCCATCTCGCCCGCGGGCGCCTTCTCGTGCAGCGCCTTGAATCCCCCTTCGGGTGACTGCACCACGACCCACGTCGGGAGTCCCTCCTCGAAGATCCGCAGGTCACGCCGTTGCAGGCTCAGGCACAGCCGCCGCGTCACCGTGAACGCCAGGAGGGGGAAGAGGAAGAAACCCACCCGGAAGAACCACACGAGCCACTCGACCGGGATGGTCAGGTAGGCGGAGATGACGTCGTCGGCGCCGGCCAGCCACAGGTTCCCGTACCAGGCGATCACCGCCATGCCGATCGCCGTGCGCGTCGGGGCGTTGCGGGGGCGGTCCAGCAGGTTGTGCGTCCGGCGGTCGCCGACCGCCCACTCCTCGAAGAACGGGTAGAGGGCGATGAGGGTGAAGAACGTCAGCGGCAGGAGGACGGCGGGGACGAGGACGTTCCAGGCGATCGTGTGCCCCGCCAGCGTGGTCGTCCAGTTCGGCATGAGCCGCAGGGAGCCTTCGAGGAAGCCGACGTACCAGTCGGGCTGGGAGTACGAGGACGCCTGGCTCGGCGCGTAGGGCCCGTACAGCCACACCGGGTTGATCTGCGCGAAGGACGCCAGTCCCACCAGAACGGCGATGGTGAGCAGCAGCATCGCCGTCGTCTTGGAGATGAACACCGGGTACGTCGGATCCCCGGAGACCTTCCTCTCGCTCCCCCCGGGGCCCGGCCACTGGGTGTGCTTCTGATGCCAGACGATCATCAGGTGCGCGGTGACCAGCGCCAGCAGCAGGCCGGGGATCAGCAGGATGTGGACGGTGAAGAGCCGGGGGATGAAGTCCTCGCCGGGGAACTCCCCGCCGAACACGAAGAAGCTCAAGTACGTGCCCAGCAGCGGGATCGACAGCACGATCCCCTGCATGATCCGCAGCCCCGTGCCCGACAGCAGGTCATCCGGGAGGGAGTACCCGGCGAACCCCTCCGCGATGGCCAGGGTGAACATCGTGACGCCGATCAGCCAGTTGATCTCACGCGGTCTGCGGAACGCCCCCGTGAAGAAGATCCGCAGCAGATGTATGCAGATCGCCGCCACGAAGATCAGCGCCGACCAGTGGTGGATCTGCCGGACCAGCAGCCCGCCCCGCACGTCGAACGACAGGTGGACGGTCGACTCGTACGCCTCGCTCATCCGCAGCCCGCGCAGCGGGGTGTAGGAACCGGCGTACACGACCTCCGTCATGCTCGGCTTGAAGAACAGCGTCAGGAAGACGCCGGTCGCCACCAGCGTGAGGAACGAGTACAGCGCGATCTCGCCCAGCAGGAACGTCCAGTGGTCGGGGAACGCCTTCCCCACGTTGCGTTCCAGCGTCCCGGCCGTCCCCAGCCGTGCGTCGATCGCCCGCCCCACCGCCGCGAGCCTCTCGGCCCACTTCCCCTCCCGCTCGTCGGCCCGTTCCATCCCCGTGTCCCTCCTGAGCAGCCCTTTCCTCGATCTGCCCTCCGCCGGTGCACGGGAACTCCTTAAACCGATCATGCGTGGGAAAACCCGGCCGAAACCAACTCCCGGGTAGCGGAGTCTCATCAAGCGACGCTGGGCCGCTCACTTGAAGGTGACATGAGAGGTAGTGCGGGCGATTCCCTCACATGAGCAAAACATTGGGATAGTTCGGAGTTATATGTGTCGGGGTGGTACGAGCCATGAGGAGGGGAATGTCCGGCGCGATGATGGCCGTCGACTTCGGGACCTCGGCGTCGGCGGGGGCGGTGGTGGCCGGGGGGCGTGTCCGGTTGCTGAAGGAGCCCGCCAGCGGGTCCTACTCGTGGCCTTCGGCGGTGTGCTGGGATGGGACGGGGCTACTGGTGGGGACGCCCGCCGAGCGGCGCAAGCGGGTGCATCCGGCCGCCTATCGCGCGGAGTTCAAGCGTGATCTGGGCGGGGAGGCGCCGTTCCTGCTGGGTGACGCCGAGTTCGGCGGCGGAGAGCTGGTGCGGGCGCTGCTCCAGGCGATGAAGCGGGAAGGGGAGCGGCTGGCCGGGCACGGCCTGGAACGGGTGGTGCTGACCGTTCCGGCGAGCTACCGAGACGGCGACCCGCGGACCGCGCTGATGATCGAGGCGGGGAACGCGGCGGGATTCCCCCTGGTGGAGCTGCTGCACGAGCCGGTCGCCGCGGCGCTGGCGCCCGTGTCGGGCGGCGAGGGCGCCGGGGGCGCGGGGCGCACCGTCCTGGTGTACGACTTCGGCGGCGGCACGTTCGACGCCGCGGTCGTGCGGCTGAACGGGACGGGCGGGCACGAGGTGCTCGGGCACGCGGCGCTCGACGACTGCGGCGGCCGTGACATCGACGCGCTGGTCGTGGGCGAGCTGCTGCGCGACGCGGGTGAGGAGCTCGGCTCCCTGCTGCGGCACGGCACGGGCGACCCGCTGGCCGCGGCCCGCAACCGGTTG
>JAFACJ010000624.1 GCA_023425615.1 Actinomycetes bacterium | reverse complement strand
CGTCTGGGGACGGCTCATCGTTCACGCCGCCGTGTGGCCGCCGTCCACGACGAACTCGGCGCCCGTGACGAACGACGCCTCGTCGCTGGCCAGGAAGACGATGACCGCGGCGACCTCCTCGGCGGTGCCCAGACGGCCGGAGGGCGTCACCGCGGCGATCGCGTCGCGCCTGTCCCCGAGGAGGGGGGTGTCGATGAAACCGGGATGCACCGAGTTGACGCGTACCCCCTGCGGCCACCAGGCCACCGCGGTGTTCTTGGTCAGGAGGCGTACGGCGCCCTTGGCCGCGTGGTACGCCGGACTGCCTCCGGTGCCGCCGACGATCCCGTACACCGAACTGACGTTGACGACGGCGCCGTTGCCCGTCGCCTTCAGCGCCGCGCTGGCGGCGCGGTGCCCGAGGAACACGCTCGTCTGGGTGATCGCGATGACCCGGTCCCAGGTCTCCTTCGAGGTCTCCTCGATCAGCTCGTAGTGGCCCACCCCCGCGTTGTTCACGAGGATGTCGAGCCTGCCGAAGCGGTCGGTGACGGCGGCGACGGCGGCCGACCAGGAGTCCTCGTCGGCGACGTCGAGATGGGCGAACGCCGCGCGGTCGCCGAGCCGGCCGGCGAGTTCGGCTCCCCGTTCGTCCTGGAGGTCGGCGATGACGACGCGACCGCCCTCGTCCACGATGCGGCGGGCGGTCGCCGCGCCGATCCCGCCGGCGCCGCCCGTGACGAGCGCGACCCGCCCGGTGAATCGATCCATGTGGTCCTCCCTGTGACCCGGACTACACCGTTCCTTAATTCTATGATTATAGTAATCATGAATCTAGCGTAACTTTCGAACCGATGAGGTGGCCCATGCCTGATCTGAACGGGACAGCCGTGATTGTGGGTGCCTATGAACATCCGGGGCGGCGCCTTCCCGACCACACCCTCGCCCAGGTGCACCACGAGGTCGTCGCGGGAGCGCTGGCCGACGCCGGGCTCGAGCCCAAGGACGTGGACGGCTTCTTCTGCGACTCCTCCGCCCCCGGCTACGGGGCGATCGACCTGGCGCAGTACCTGGGGCTGAACTGCGTCTACACCGAGTCTGGCGAGATGGGCGGCGCCAGCTACGTCGCCTACGTCGGGCACGCGGCGGCGGCGATAGCCGCCGGCAAGTGCCGGGTGGCGGTGATCTCCCTCGCCGGGCTGCCCAGCCACCGCAGGCCCCAGGCGCCGCCGGAGACTCCCTCGCCCGCCGTCGCCTTCCAGGTGAACGGGTACAGCGGCGGCTACGGGCCGGTCGCCGACTACGCGCTGCTCGCGCGGCGCCACATGCACGAGTTCGGCACCACACCGGAACAGCTGGCCTGGGTGAAGGTCGCCTCGTCACGGCACGCGGCGCACAACCCCGACGCCTTCCTGCGGGACACCGTGACGGTCGACGACGTGCTCGGCTCACCGCTCATCGCCGACCCGCTCCATCGCCTCGACTGCTGTGTCGTCACCGACGGGGGAGGCGCCCTCGTGGTCGTGCACCCCGACGTCGCCGCGGCGCTCGGACGGACCGGCGCCGTGCTGCGCGGCCACGGCGAGAGCCACAAGACCTCGACCGCCGGGGAGATCGACCTGACGTACTCGGCGAACCGCAGATCGGGGGAGCTCGCCTACGCCGAGGCGGGCGTGCGCCCTTCGGACATCGACTACGCCTCCCTCTACGACTCGTTCACGATCACGGTGCTCGTCGCGCTGGAGGACCTCGGCTTCTGCGGGCGGGGAGAGGGCGGCAGGTTCGTGGAGGACGGCGGCCTGATCAGCGGCACGGGGCGCCTCGCGGTGAACACCGACGGGGGCGGCCTGTCCAGCAACCACCCGGGCAACCGCGGGGGCATGACCAAGGTCATCGAGGCGGTGCGCCAGGTGCGCGGCGAGGCGCGGCCCGGCCTCCAGGTGGACGGCTGCCGGCTCGCGCTCGCCTCGGGAACGGGATTCCGCCTGAGCGCCAACCACTACAGCTCGACCATCATCCTGGAGCGCACCCCATGAGCGAGTACTACCCGGCCGGACTGCCGACCCCGTCTCCCGAGATCGACCCGGCGACCGATCCGTACTGGACGGCGGCCGAGCGGGGGGAGCTGGTGCTGCCGCACTGCGTGCGGTGCGCGCGGCCCTTCTGGTATCCGCGCGGCTTCTGCCCGCGCTGCGGCGGGACGGATCTGCGCTGGAGCGCCTGCGACGGGCTCGGGACGGTGTACAGCTACTCGGTCGTCCGCCGGGCCGGAGGGGTCTGGGCGGCGAAGACGCCCTTCGTCCTGGCGCTGGTGACGCTCGACGCCGGGGTCACCGTGCAGGCCAACGTCGTGGACTGCGCCGCCGGTGAACTCGCCATCGGGCTGCGGGTGTCCGCCGTGTTCGAGTGCGCGGAGCCCGCCGATCCGCCGGTGCTGCGCTTCACCCCGCGGCGCGGCGACGGGTGAGCCGGGCGGCGGGAGAGGTCCGGTAGCCGGGGGATCGCCGAGAAAAATCCGCGGCCAATACTCGGCTAATCATGCTAAGTATGATACTAGTTATCCGGTGTGACGCACCTTACATTCGTCGCACGCAAGTGGCTGAGAGGAGTCCGGCTGAGATGACGCAGACCGATGGCCAGATCGCAGGTGGCGGGTCGGCGCCGGACGCCGGCGCCGCGGTGCTCGAAGTGGCGGGCGTCACCGCGGGGTACGGCGCGCACACCGTCCTGAGGGACGTGTCCCTCACGGTCGGCGACGACGAGGTGGTGACGCTGCTCGGGCACAACGGCGCCGGCAAGTCCACCCTGCTGCGCGCGATCGCCGGCGCCCTCGACGTGGAGCGGGGGGACGTCCGGTTCGCGGGCGTCAGCCGGCTCGGCCACGGCGTGGCGCGCATCGCGCGGGACGGCATCGCGCTGGTGCCGCAGGGCCGCGGCGTCTTCCCGACGCTGAGCATCGGGGAGAACCTGGAGCTGGGCGCCAACGTGGCGCGCGGCGTGACCGACCGGACCAGGGTGGGCCTCGACTTCGTGCTCGACCTGTTCCCCGCGCTGGCCGACCGGCTCCACGAGGACGCGGGCACGCTGAGCGGCGGCCAGCAGCAGATGGTCGCCATCGCCACCGCGCTGATGGCCAGCCCCCGGCTCCTCCTGCTCGATGAGCCCTCGACGGGCCTGGCCCCGGTGCTCGTCCAGAGCATGCTCGCCCAGATCCGCGCGGTCCACCGCGAGCTGGGGATCGGCGTGCTGATCGTCGAGCAGAACATCCACGAGGCGCTGCGTGTCTCCGACCGCGCCTACGTCCTGAGACTCGGGGAGATCGTGCGGCAGGGAGCGGCGTCGACGCTCCTGGACGCGCCTGACATCTGGGGCCTCTTCTGACCCGTTCAGCGGACCCCTGCACCACAGAGAGGAACACCACCCCCATGCGTTTGATCCGATCGACCCGTGTCGCCGCCCTCGTGGCGGCACTGGCCCTGGCGGCGGCGTGCACCACGTCCAACGAGCCCTCCGCCTCCCCGACCGGGGGGATCCAGGGCGCGACCGGCAAGCCGGAGACCGCCGAGCGGACCTACAAGCTCGGCCTCGGCCTGCCGCTGACCGGCTCGGCCGCCTCCTACGGCGAGGAGTACCGCGCCATCGTCCAGATGGGCATCGACAAGGCCAACGCGGAGTTCGCCGGAGACGGCATCAAGCTCGAACTGGTCACCGCCGACACCCAGGCGACAGCCGAGGGAGGCGTGAGCGCCGCGAACAAACTCGGCTCCGTGGAGAAGGCGCCGGCGATCGTCACCGGATGGGGGACCGTCGTGCAGGCGTCGCTGCCGATCGCCGAGGACCTCGGGTTCGCCCTGCTCAACGCCGGAGTCCAGACGTCGAGCCTGGTCGGCGCCAGCCCCAACCTGGTCAACCTGCTGCCGATGAACAACGCGATGTTCGCCGACTACGCCACGTACCTCACCGAGAAGCGCGGCTACAAGAAGTTCGCCTACATCGCGATCGACACCGACACGGGCCGCGCCTCCTCCGAGGAGTTCGCCAACGCCGTCAAGGCGCGCGGAGGGGAGATCGTCGCGTCCGAGTCGATCCGGCAGGACGCCACGGACGCCACGGCCCAGATCGCGAAGGTCAAGGCCGCAAACCCCGACTTCGTCTATGTGCACGCGCTGCTCGTGGACGGCGCGGCCATCATGAAGGCGGCCCGCGAGGCGGACCTGAAAGCCACCATCGGCACCTACAACGCGGTCGCCGAGAGCCCCATCATCCGTGAGGCCGGCCAGGACAAGAGCAACGGGCTGCTGTACGTCTCGCACCTGCCCAAGGACGTCGAGGGGACGCGCGCCCTGCTGGGCGACCTCAAGAAGGCCCAGCCCAAGATGGTCCTCAAGAACCAGTCCTACGACCCGTACTGGTACGCCACGCCGTTCCTCTACGCGCAGGCGATCAAGAAGCTCCGCGCGGAGGGCGCGCCCGTCACCGGCGGCAACCTCCTGGCCGTCCTGCGCGAGGCGACCGACCTGAACGTGCCGGTCATCGGTTCGGTCAACCTGACGGACAAGCTCACCTACAAGGCGCCGACCACGATCCGCCAGATCAAGGACTGGAAGGCCGAGCCGCTCGACGACGAGACCGTCGCGTCGGTCGGAAGCGGCGACTGAGCCACGGGGAGACGCCCGTGCCGCGCC
>JAFACJ010000607.1 GCA_023425615.1 Actinomycetes bacterium | reverse complement strand
GGTCGGCGCCTACGCCGACCTGCCGGGGACCTGGACGGAGCACCGCAGCCTCACCGCCCTCCGCGATGAGATCTTCACCCGGCTCCGCGCCGACGGCACCGTGTGCGCCCCCGTCATCGTGACGCCGCAGGAGCTCGGCGAACCGCTGCGGCTGCGTTTCGACGACTGCCTCCCCAAGGAGGAGCGCAGCCTCGACCGCAAGATCCGCAAGGCCTGCCAGGGCATCACCACGCTGCGCCCCGAGGTGCACCTCTCCGATCCCAAGCCCGACCTGGAGTGCCTCCAGGCGAACATCTACGGCTGACCCGTCCTCTCCTTCCGGGGAGGGTCAGCCGTCGAGGTAGGCGAGCACCGCCAGGACCCGGCGGTTGTCGTCGGAGGACTGCGGCAGTTCGAGCTTGGTGAAGATGTTGGCGATGTGCTTGGCGACCGCGCCGTCGGAGAGCACCAGCGTCCGTCCGATGGAGGCGTTGGAGCGGCCCTCGGCCATCAGCGCCAGCACCTCCTTCTCCCGCTGCGTGAGCCGGTCCAGGGGGCGCCCCGCGCGTCCCCTGGCCAGGAGCCGGGCGATGACCTCGGGGTCCATCGTGGTGCCGCCCGCCGCCACCCGCTCGACCGCCTCCACGAACTGGGCGGGGTCGAACACCCGGTCCTTCAGCAGGTAGCCGACGGCGCCCGTCCCGTCGGCGAGGAGTTCCCGCGCGTAGAGCTGCTCGACGTACTGCGACAGGATCAGGACGGGCAGGCCGGGCACCCGGCGGCGCGCCTCCAGCACGGACCTGAGCCCTTCGTCGGTGAAGGAGGGCGGCATCCGCACGTCGACGACCGCGACGTCGGGACGCTCGTCCAGCAGCGCCCGCAGCAGGGACGGGCCGTCGCCGACCGCCGAGACCACCTGGAAGCCGTGCGCCTCCAGGAGCCTGATGAGCCCGTCCCTGAGCAGCGCCAGGTCCTCGGCGATGACGACCCTCACCGTTCTCCCACCGGAGCGCAGGGGAGGGTGAACGACACCACCGTGGGGCCGCCTTCCGGGCTCTCCAGGGCGAACTCCCCGTCGAAGACCTCAAGCCGCCGCTCGATGCCGCGCAGCCCGGTGCCGTCGCCGTCGAGCGACGCCCCGCCGACGCCGTCGTCGGTGACGCTGACGCTCAGGCGGCCGTCGGCGTGGCCGAGGGCGACGCGGACCTCGGTCGCCGCGGCGTGCTTGGCCGCGTTGGCCAGCAGTTCGCAGATCGCGAAGTAGGCGGCCGCCTCGATCGGCGGCTGGAACCGCGGTGTCCCGCCCTCGACCGTCACGACCAGGCCGCTGTCCAGGGCCAGCGCGCGGACGGCGTCGCCGAGGCCGCGGTCGGCCAGGACCGGCGGGTGCATGCCGCGGACCAGGTCGCGCAGTTCGTTCAGCGCCCGCAGGGAGTTCTCGCGCACCTCGGCCAGCAGCAGCCGCGCCTTGGCCGGGTCGTGCTCCAGCAGGTACTCCACGGTGCCGAGGCTCATGCCCATGGCGACCAGCCTGGCCTGCGCCCCGTCGTGCAGGTCGCGTTCGATGCGGCGCAGTTCGGCGGCCGAGGCGTCAACCGCCTGCGCGCGGGTGGCGGACAGATGCCGCACGCGCCGTTCCAGCGCCTCGGGTCCGGGCCGCAGCAGGCTCCGTGTCCAGTCCGCGTGGACGCGCAGCAGCTTCGGCGTCCAGCTCAGGCTGTAGTAGAGGAGGCCGGCGCCGAGCGCCATGCACAGCCAGCGCGTCTCATCGGGCCAGCCGTCCCCGACGGGGACGCCCAGGTACCACTCGTTGAGGCCGTACTGATCCATGAGGTCGGCCAGCACCGGCATGAGGAGGCCCTCCACCGCGTAGAGGGGCAGGCAGGCGGCCAGGAGGGCGAGGAACCCGCCGACCACCGGATCGGTGATCCCCCACAGCAGGTCGCGGCGGGTCGCGGGGTCGGTGAGCAGGAACCGGCACCGGGCGAACGCCCCGGTGACGCCGGTGCCGGCGGGCGGCTCGGGCGGGTAGGGCGAGGGCAGGTCAAGGCCGTGCCAGTCGCGGACGAGCGCCCGCGCCCGCTCGGCGAAGAAGCGCTGCGCGGCGATGGCGCCCGGCAGGAGGAAGAGGCCGACGCCGACGAGGCACAGCGTGGCCGTGGCGATGACCCACGTCCAGGCCAGGAGCTGGACCAGGGAGAGACCGAAGAGCAGGAAGCCGCGGCGGACGGAGGTGAGGAGGTTCATACCCTCACCCTGCCGACCGGATGACGCGAGCACACTGCCCCATTCTCCCCTCTTGGAGAGTGGTGTTTTCTCCACCCCCGTGCAGATGATGGAAATTGGCCGTTTTGTCGTGCACCAGAGCGGTCAGTGAAGTGAGCGTGGCCCCGGCGTAAGGAGTGACGCTTGACCCCTCCCGTCCCCGACACCTTCAGCGACGAAGAACCGCGCGACCCCCACTGGTACAAGACCGCCGTCTTCTACGAGGTGCTGGTGCGGGGGTTCCACGACTCCAGCGGCGACGGCACCGGCGACATCAAGGGCCTCATCCGCAAACTCGACTACCTGAGCTGGCTGGGCATCGACTGCCTGTGGCTGCTGCCGATCTACGAGTCGCCGCTGC
The DNA here is from genome assembly GCA_023425615.1 of Actinomycetes bacterium. Classification (GTDB taxonomy): domain Bacteria; phylum Actinomycetota; class Actinomycetes; order Streptosporangiales; family Streptosporangiaceae; genus Actinocorallia. The sequence goes on along the minus strand of JAFACJ010000607.1, from coordinate 6,487 downwards.
GCGACGGCGGCTACGACATCAAGGAGTACACCCGGATCCTGCCGGAGTTCGGGGTGCTCGGCGACTTCGTGGAACTCGTCGACGAGGCGCACGCCCGCGGCATCAGGGTCATCGCCGACCTCGTCATCAACCACAGCAGCGACCAGCACTTCTGGTTCCAGGAGTCGCGCCGCGACCCCGGCGGCCCGTACGGCGACTTCTACGTGTGGTCCGACACCGACGAGGGCTACCCCGACGCGCGCGTCATCTTCGTCGACACCGAGACCTCCAACTGGACGTACGACCCGGTGCGCGGCCAGTACTACTGGCACCGCTTCTTCTCCCACCAGCCCGACCTCAACTACGACAGCCCCGCCGTGCAGGAGGCGATGCTGGAGATCCTGCGGTTCTGGCTGGACCTGGGCATCGACGGCTTCCGCCTCGACGCCGTCCCGTACCTGTACGCGCGGGAGGGCACCAACTGCGAGAACCTCCCCGAGACGCACGCCTACCTCAAGCGGGTGCGCGCCGAGGTGGACCGGCTCTACCCCGACCGGGTGCTGCTGGCCGAGGCCAACCAGTGGCCCGCCGACGTGGTGGAGTACTTCGGCGACCCGGCGGCGGGCGGCGACGAGTGCCACATGGCGTTCCACTTCCCGGTGATGCCGCGCATCTTCATGGCGGTGCGCCGCGAGTCGCGCCACCCCATCTCCGAGATCATGGCGCAGACCCCCAAGATCCCCGAGAACTGCCAGTGGGGCATCTTCCTGCGCAACCACGACGAGCTGACCCTGGAGATGGTCACCGACGAGGAGCGCGACTACATGTACGCCGAGTACGCGCGCGACCCGCGGATGAAGGCGAACGTGGGGATCCGGCGGCGCCTGGCCCCGCTGCTGGACAACGACCGCAACCAGATGGAGCTGTTCACCGCGCTGCTGCTGTCGCTGCCCGGCAGCCCCGTCCTGTACTACGGCGATGAGATCGGGATGGGCGACAACATCTACCTCGGCGACCGCGACGGGGTGCGCACGCCGATGCAGTGGACGCCCGACCGCAACGCCGGCTTCTCCACGTGCGACCCGGCGCGGCTGTACCTGCCGGTCATCATGGACCCGATCTACGGCTACCAGGCGCTGAACGTCGAGGCGCAGCAGCGCGATCCGGGGTCGCTGCTGCAGTGGACCAGGCAGATGATCGGCATCCGCAAGCGGCACCCGGTGTTCGGGCACGGCTCGTTCACCGAGCTTCCGGCGTCCAACCCGGCGGTCCTGGCGTTCCTGCGCGAGTACGGGGACGACCGGGTGCTGTGCGTCAACAATCTGTCGAGATTCCCACAACCGGTCGAACTGGACCTCCGTCGATTCGAAGGTAGAAGTCCCATCGAATGTACCGGCGGGGTGAGATTTCCGGCAATAGGAGAGTTGCCTTACCTACTCACCCTTCCCGGTCATGGATTTTTCTGGTTCACCATCCCCTCTGACCCCGAGGAGGAATAAGTCCCCGATCTTGTGGGAAAGCCTACCAACGCCACATCGGATCAGCTCATATATCCCTCATGCCCATTACGCCACACGGTGCTCGATACCCGGGCGTTCGAATCCCCGCTCCGGTCGTAGATAAGTCCCTCGCCACCTGCAGGAGGATTCCCAGGGATGTCTGAACATCGTGCGGGTGGCCTACATCAAAGAAGGCAGACACCCACATCCCACGGGGGCCCTGATGAACACCCAGCACTCCCTCGGGCCGGCGATGCTCCCTCACACGCCGCGCCGCAACCGGCTGGATCTGTCCAGGCGGCGTACCCAATGGCCGACCGTCACGGCCGTGATCCCGACCCTCAACGAAGCGGACAACCTGCGCTGGCTGCTGCCGCGCCTGGCCTCGGTGGACGAGGTCGTCATCGTCGACGGGGAGTCGACGGACGGCACGGTGGAGGTCACCCGTCTGCTGCGTCCGGATGCGGTCATCATCGTCGAGCCCCCCACGGGGAAGGGGACGGCGATGCGCACGGGCATGGCGGCGGCGACCAGCGAGGTCATCGTCATGCTCGACGCGGACGGATCGATGGACCCCGCCGAGTTCGACAGCTTCCTGTCCCTGCTGTGCAGGGGCTTTGAGTTCGTCAAGGGCTCGCGCTACAACTGCGGCGGCGGGTCGGACGACCTGACCTGGCTGCGCAACAAGGGCAACCTCTGGCTGACCCGCACGGCGAACCTGCTGTATGGCCAGAAATGGACAGACCTCTGCTACGGATATGTCGCAATGCGGCGAAATGTCGTAGAGAAACTGCACCTCAAGTCCACCGGCTTCGAGATCGAGACCGAGATCTGCGTCAACGCGGTACGGGCGGGACTGAAGGTGGCCGAGGTCGCCAGCCACGAATCGCACCGGCGTTTCGGCGAGTCCAATCTCAACACCTTCCGGGACGGCTGGCGGGTGCTGAAGACGATGATCAGGCTCCGCTTCGCCGGCGAACTCGACGACTCCCAGGCCCACCAGCAACAGCCCTTTGAACCGGTTCCTGTCGGACATCTGGCAGCAGTGAGGGCCAAATGAGGACGCGCGTCGTCCATCCCAAGGAATTGGGGGAGGCGGAGATCCAGCGCTGGCGCCGGCTCCAGGAGACCGACCCGGCGCTGGCCAACCCCTTCCTCGCCCCCGAGTTCACCCTCGGAGTCGCGCGGTTCCGCCCCGACGTGCGGGTGGGCGTCGTGGAGGACGGCGCGCAGATCACCGCCTTCTTCCCGCACGAGCGCCGCCCCGGCGGGATCGGCCACCCGGTGGGCTTCGGGCTGACCGACCTGCAGGGCATCGTCGCCGACCCCGCCCTCGACCTGCCCGCCACCGAACTCCTGCGCGCCTGCCGGCTCGGCGTCTGGGACTTCGACCACCTCATCGCAGGCCAGCGCATGTTCGCGCCCTACCACCAGGTCCGCAGGGCCGAACCGATCATGGACCTGGCCGCCGGGTTCACCGCCTGGGAGGCCGAGGCCAGGGCGCTGGCGCCCAAGACGCACAAGACCATCCGCTACAAGGAGCGCAAACTCGGCCGCGAGATCGGCGCGGTGTCGTATGAGTTCACCAGCGCCGACCCCGCCGAACTCGACAGGCTCATGCGCTGGAAGTCGGCGCAGTACCGGCGCACCGGCCGCACCGACAGGTTCACCCGCCCGTGGATCGTCGGCCTGCTGCGGCACTTCCACGAGAGCGGCTTCGGCGTGCTCAGCGTGCTGCGGGCCGGCGACCGCACCGTCTCCCTGCACCTCGGGCTGCGCAGCGGCGCGTCGATGGCCGGCTGGTTCCCCGCCTACGACACCGGGTTCTCCCGCTACTCCCCCGGCATGATCGGCCATCTGGCGCTGGCCAGGGGCTGCGCCGAGGACGGCGTGACGGAGATCTGGATGGGCCGCGGCGGCAAGGAGTTCAAGGAGTGGCTGAAGAGCCGCGAGGTGCCGATCGCCGAGGGCCGCGTCGCCCGCGCCACGCCCGGCGCCGCCTGGCACTGGGTGCGGCATGTGCCGCTGAACCGGCTGCGCGACGCCGCGCTCGACCATCCGAGGCTGTACTCGGGCGCCGACCGGGTACTGAAGGGTTACGCCAAGATGAGGAGGCGATCCTCATGACCGGTACCACCATCTCCGTGGTGATCTGCGCGTTCACCGACCGGCGCTGGGACGACGTGCACGCCGCCGTCGAGTCGGTGCGGCGGCAGACGCACGCCCCGCACGAGGTCATCCTCTCGGTCGACCACAACCCCGACCTCCACCGGCGGCTGAAGGACGCGCTGCCGGACGTCAGGGTGGTGGAGAACGCCGAGGACAGGGGGCTGTCCGGCGGCAAGAACACCGGTGTCTCCTATGCCTCGGGCGACGTCGTCGCCTTCCTCGACGACGACGCCGTCGCCGCGCCCGGCTGGCTCGCCGCGTTCGCCGCCTGCTACGCCGACAAGGACGGCAGGTACGGCGCGCAGGGCAAGGAGGTCATCGGGGTGGGCGGGCGCACCATCTCGCTGTGGCCGGGATCGCCCGGCTCCGCCGAGCTCACCGGGGTCATGCGCCAGGGAAGGCTCCTGCAGACCCCGGACGTTGACCCCCATCCTCGCCCGGGTTCCGCAGGAGCCTTCACCGTGCCAACGGGCGAGCGTCCCCGGTGGTTCCCCGATGAGTTCGAATGGACCGTGGGCGGCACCTACCGCGGCATGGTCCCCGGGCCCGTGCGCAACGTGCTGGGCGGCAACGCCTCCTTCCGGCGCGACGCCTTCGCCGTGGCGGGCGGGTTCTCCGGCGACATCGGCCGCACCCACGCCATCGACCGGCCGCTGGGGTGCGAGGAGACGGAGTTCTGCATCAGGCTCGGCCAGCGGATGCCCGAGACCGTCCAGCTCTTCGAGCCCGCGGCGGTGATCTGGCACCGGGTGCCCGCCGAGCGCGCCCGCTTCCGCTACTACCGCGAACGCTGCTACGCCGAGGGCCTGTCCAAGGCGCTGGTCGCGCGGAGCGTCGGCAGCAGGGACGGGCTGTCCAACGAGCGGGCGCACGCGTTCAAGACCCTGCCCAAGGGCGTGTTCCGCGGGCTCGGCGACACCTTCCGCGGCGACGTGGGCGGGCTCGGCCGCGCCTCGGCGATCACGGCGGGCCTGGGCTACACCGCGGCGGGCTACCTGGTGGGCCGCCGCGCCACCCGTAAGGAGCACTGATGCGGCCCGTCCCGATCCTCATGTACCACTCGGTCCGCGACGACCCGCCGCCGGACACCGCCGGCCTGTCGGTCAGCACCGGCGCCTTCGCCGACCAGATGGCACTGCTGAAGGACCGGGGGTTCACCCCGGTCACGCTGTCGGGCACGGAACGGGACGCGGCCAGACCGATCTGCATCACCTTCGACGACGGGTACGCCGACTTCCACTCCAACGCACTGCCCGTCCTGCGCTCGTTCGGCTACCCCGCCACGGTGTTCGTCACCACCGGCTGGCTGGACGACGCCGGCCCCGACGCCGCGGGACGCCCCCTGGACAAGATGCTGAGCTGGGCGCACGTCAGGGAGATCGCCGCCGAGGGCGTCGAGGTCGGCGCGCACAGCCACAGCCACCCGCAGCTCGACCAGCTCAGGGACGGCGTGCTGCACGACGAGCTCACCCGCAGCCGGCTGCTGCTGGAGGACGGGCTGCAGCGGTCCGTCACGACGATGGCCTACCCCTACGGCTACTCCAGCGCACGTGTGCGCCGAGCCGTGGCCCACGCCGGGTACACCACCGCCTGCGTGGTGGCCAACGAGGTGGCCGCCGAGCGCTCCGGCTACGCGATACCGCGGCTCACCGTCCAGCGCTCCACCTCGCTGGAGGTCTTCGAGCGCATCGCCGGGGGCCTCCACCCGTTCTACCGCGAGAAGGCGCTCACCAAGGGCTACGCCGTCGTGCGCAGGTCCAGGTACCTCTACCGGCGGGCGATGCACCGTGACTGAGCCGAAGGCGGTGAGGGCCACCGCGCCGCAGGACGTCTCCGGGCTGCTGGGGGCGGGCGAGACACCGCCGGCGCGGCGCCTGGGACGGCTGCGCGGCGAGCTGGACAACCCGCTGTTCCGCAACGCCTACGCGCTGATGCTCAACGGCGGCCTCACCGGCCTGCTGGGGTTCGGCTTCTGGATCGCCGCCGACGTCTTCTCCCACCGGTCGGACTTCGGCCGCAACGCCGCGGTCATCCAGGCGATCATGTTCATCGGCGGCCTCACCGCGCTGAACTACGTGCTGATGCGGTTCCTGCCGCAGGCGGGGCGGTTCTCCGGGCGGCTCATCGCCGGCTCCTACCTGTTCGGCGGGACGGTGGCCGCGCTGCTGGGCGTGGTCTTCCTGGTCTCCCTCTCCTGGTGGGACAGCCCCAACTTCGACCACCTGACCCGGCCGCACAACGCGATACCGTTCCTGGTCTTCATCGTCGCCTGGAACATCTTCACCCAGCAGGACGCCTCGCTGACCGGGCTGCGCCGCGCCCCCTGGGTGCCGGTCAAGAACACCGTCTACGGGCTGGTGAAGTTCGCCTTCCTCATCGTCCTCGGCCTGACCCTCCGGCCGCACGACGGGATCCTGCTGGCCACCATGCTGCCCGTGCTGCTCATGGTGGCGCCGGTCGACGTGCTGGTGTTCCGGCGGCTGCTGCCCGGCCACGTCGACCTCACCCGCGGCCTGCACGAGGCGCCGACCCCGCGCGAGGTCGGCCGCTACCTCCAGGGCGACTTCGTGGCCACCGCCGCCTCCCACTCGGCGATCAACTTCATCCCGCTGCTGGTCGCGGCGAAGGTCGGCACCGTCGCCAACGGCTACTTCGCGATGGCCTGGATCTTCGGGCTGATGCTCGACCTCCTGGCGCTGAACATGGCCATGTCGCTGACCGTCGAGGGCGCCTTCGACGGGGCGAACCTGGCCCGCGCCTGCCGCGACGCGCTGCGCCGCACCTTCATGCTGCTGGTGCCGGTCTCGCTGCTGGTGGCGCTGGTCGGCCCGTACCTGCTG
>JAFACJ010000579.1 GCA_023425615.1 Actinomycetes bacterium | reverse complement strand
GCGCTGCGCCTTTCGGGTGTGTACCTGGCGCTGGGGACGACGGCGTTCGCCGTCATCCTCGACCGCTGGATCTTCACCCTGCCCCCGGTCGACCTGTTCGGTCTCGAGCTCAAGCTCTTCAACCAGGGCTCGGTGGAGCTGGTCGGGCCGAAGCTGCTGGGCTTCCAGATCGAGGGCGAGGACCAGCTCATGGTGTTCGCCGCGGTCTGCCTCGCCCTCGCCTCCCTCGGGGTGGCGGCGCTGCGCCTCAGCAGGTTCGGGCGGCGGTTGATCGCCCTGCGCGACAGCGAGGCAGCCTACGCCACGCTCGGCGGCAGTCTCCTGATCGCCAAGGTGCTGGTGTTCGCGCTGAGCGCCGGGATCGCCGGGCTCGGCGGCGCGCTGTACGGGATGCAGATGCAGTCGGTCACCGCCGAGCAGTTCAACCTCGTGGCGGGGCTGCCGATCTTCCTGATCGCGGTGATCGCCGGACTCGGCGCGGTCGGCAACGGCCTGTTCACCGGCACCGCCTACTACGGCCCGATGACCCTGCTGAACTCCGTGGCGCCCTGGACGCACAACATCGTCCAGCTCCTGCCGGCCCTGGCCGGGCTGGGGTTCGCGCGCCACCCCGAGGGCGTGGCGCCCGGCATGCGGCAGGGCTGGGAGCCGCTGCGCCGCAGCAGGGCCGCGGTGGCGGCACTGGTCGGCGGGCTCCTGGCGCTGTGGCTCCTGCGGCTCGGCGACGTCATCGACAACACGGTCCTCCTCCTCGGCGCGCTGGCACTGGCGCTGGGGCTGCGCGCCTACGCGCGGTCCAAGGAGACGGTGCGGGACACCGAGGTCCCGGTCGAGTGGTGGGGCGTGCGGCGCCCCTGGCGCAAGGAGGACGAGGAGGTGCTGGCCCGTGGGATCGCTGGAGGTTAGCGATGTGACCGTCACCTTCGGCGGTCACCGCGCCCTGGACGGGGTCGGCCTGACCGCCGAGCCGGGCCAGGTGACGGGCCTGATCGGGCCCAACGGAGCGGGCAAGAGCACCCTGTTCGACGTGGTGTCGGGATTGCGCAGGCCCTCCTCCGGACGGGTGGTGCTGGGCGGCCGCGACGTCACCCGGCTGGGTCCCACCCGCAGGGCGAGGCACGGGCTCGCCCGCACGTTCCAGCGGCTGGAGCTCTTCGGCAGGCTGACCGTGCGGGACAACCTGCTCGTCGCCGCCGAGCTCGGGCCCCACCGCAGGATCGCCGGGCATGTGGTCGCCGACATCCTGGAGCGGATCGGCCTGCACCACCTCGCCGAGACCCCCGCCGACGAGCTGTCCACCGGCGTCGCCCGGCTGGTGGAGGTGGGCAGGGCGATGGCGGTGCGGCCCAAGCTCCTGCTGCTGGACGAGCCGGCGGCGGGCCAGGACGGCGAGGAGACCGAGCGGTTCGCCGCCCTGCTGCGCTCGCTCGCCGACGACGGGACGACGGTCGTCCTCGTCGAGCACGACATGGGCCTGGTCATGAACGTGTGCGACAGGCTGCACGTGCTCAACCTCGGAAAGATCATCGCCTCCGGTCCGCCGGAGGTGGTCCGGCGTGATGAGACGGTCCTCGCCGCCTACCTGGGGGATGTATGAGCGCGCTTCTGGAACTGCGCGGTGTCCGCGCCTCCTACGGCGGCATCACCGCCCTGCACGGCGTGGACCTGAGCGTCTCCGCCGGGCAGGTGGTGGCGCTGCTCGGCCCCAACGGGGCGGGCAAGACCACGACGCTGAAGGTCGCCGCCGGCGTCCATCCGGTCGACTCGGGACGGCTGCTGCTGGGCGGCCGCGACGCGGCCGGCGCCGACCCCCGCGACCTCGCCCGCGCCGGAGTCTGCCTGATCCCCGAGGGGCGCGGGGTGTTCCCCAACCTGTCGGTCCGCGAGAACCTGCTGATGATGACGTTCACCGGCCGCAGCCGCGAGGAGGTCGAGGAGATCGCGTTCACGCGGTTCCCCATCCTCGCCAAACGCGCCTCGCAGGCGGCCGGGACCATGTCCGGGGGCGAGCAGCAGATGCTCGCCCTCGCCCGCGGCCTGGTCACCGACCCGGCCGTGCTGCTGCTGGACGAGCTGTCCATGGGGCTGGCCCCGCTGATCGTCGCCGGGCTGTACGAGCAGGTCGCCGAGATCGCCCGGCAGGGCGTGGCGGTCCTGGTCGTCGAGCAGTTCGCGGCGGCGGTCCTGGACATCGCCGACTACGCGGCGGTGCTGGTGCGCGGCCGCATCGAGCGGCACGGCGACCCCGACGAGGAGCTGCGTGCCGAACTTTCCGACCTCTACCTGGGGAGTGCCCGATGACCTCGACCGAGACGCGTGCGGACCGCTTCGTCCGCGAACTGGCGGAGCTGAAGGTCGCCGACCCCGCGGCCGGGCGCAACGCCCTGTGGCTGCGTGCGGGCGTCGCGCTCATGGCGGTCGGGCTGGTGCTCGGGATCGCCGCCTACCTCATGTCCCACGGCACCACCGACCCGCTCGCCCAGCGCGACGCCCTCGCCCTGGGCCTGGGCGGCGTGTGCGCGAGCGTGGTGGGTTCGGCGCTGTTCCTGCGGTACTCGCTGACCGGCTTCCTGCGGTTCTGGATGGCACGCCAGTCCTATGACCTGTCCGTTCTCGCCGACCGCCTTCTGGAAAAGGAGAATCTGCAATGACCACACCGTCCCTGCGCGCGGGGGAGCAGCTCGCCAGCCCCATCTGCACCACGCGGGTGGTCGGGGTGCGCGCCCCCGCGGGCGGGGGCGCGGAGATCGCCTGCGGCGGGAGCCCGATGGTTCCCGCCGCCTCGGCGCCGTCCGCGCCCGCCGCCGGAGGAGAGGCCGTCACCCTCATCGGCAAGCGCTATGTCAACGCCGACGAGACCCTGGAGCTGCTCTGCACCACCTCCGGGTCCGGAGAGCTGAGCTGCGACGGCGTCCCGATGACCCTCAAGGCGGCGAAGCCGCTGCCTGCCTCGGACTGAAAGGACCGGGCCATGCGCAAAGACGACATGATCTTGATCAGTGTCGACGACCACATCATCGAGCCGCCCGACATGTTCGTGAACCACCTCCCGGCCAAGTACAAGGACGACGCCCCGCGGCTCGTCCACCGGGAGGACGGCACCGATGTGTGGCAGTTCCGGGACACGGTCATCCCCAACGCGGCGCTGAACGCGGTGGCGGGCCGTCCCAAGGAGGAGTACGGGCTGGAGCCTCAGGGTCTGGATGAGATCCGGCCCGGCTGCTACGACGTGCACGAGCGGGTCAAGGACATGAACGCCGGGGGGATCCTGGCGTCGATGAACTTCCCGTCGTTCCCGGGTTTCGCGGCGCGTTTGTTCGCGACCGAGGACGCGGATTTCTCGCTGGCTCTGGTGCGTGCTTACAACGACTGGCACATCGATGAGTGGTGCGGTGCCTATCCGGGCCGGTTCATCCCGATGGCGCTGCCCGCCATCTGGGACCCGGAGCTGTGCGCCGCCGAAGTGCGCCGGGTCGCGGAGAAGGGCTGCCGTTCGCTGACGTTCACCGAGAACCCCGCGGCGCTGGGCT
>JAFACJ010000552.1 GCA_023425615.1 Actinomycetes bacterium | reverse complement strand
GGTCGTGCTCGCCCGGGCCCGGAGCCGCAGCGGTGACCACGGTGCCGCACTGCCGGGGCTGGAGGAGGCGGCGCGCGTCCACCCCGAGGACGAGGGACTGCTCGCCGACCTCCTGCGCAGCGAGGCGGCGGTGCGCGGGACGGGCGCCGCGCTCGACCGCTTCGAGCGCTACCGGTCGGACCTGCGCGACCGGATCGGCGCCGACCCCGGCCCCGAGCTGCGGCGCGTCCACCGGGAGCTGCTGGCGCTCGACAGTCCCGTGCGCTCCGGCGTGCGGTTCGACGCCACACCGCTGCTCGGCCGCGACGACGACCTCCGGCGGGTGCGGGCGCTGCTCGCCACGTCACGGGTGGTCTCGGTCCTCGGTCCCGGCGGGCTCGGCAAGACCCGGCTCGCCCATGTCGTCTCCCGTGAGGCGCCGCAGCCGGTGGTGCACTTCGTCGAACTGGTCGGCGTGACCGCGCCCGAGGACCTGGTCGGCGAGGTCGGGTCGGCGCTCGGCGTCCGCGACTCGGTGACCGGACGCCAGGCGCTCACCCCGCGCCAGCGCGCCGACGTGCGCTCCCGGATCGCCCAGCAGCTCGACCTCGCCCCGACGCTGCTGGTGCTCGACAACTGCGAGCACCTGGTGGAGGCCGTCGCCGACCTCGTCGCCCAGCTGGTCGCGACCACGCGGGAGCTGCGCGTCCTCACCACGACCCGCGCCCCGCTGGCGATCGCCGCCGAACGCGTCTACCCGCTGCCCCAGCTGGGCACCGGCGACGCCGTCACGCTGTTCCGCGACCGCGCGACCGCGGCCAGGCCGGGCGTGCGCCTGGCCGAGGAGGACGTGCGCGCCGTCGTGGACCGCCTGGACGGACTGCCGCTGGCGATTGAACTGGCCGCCGCGAAGGTGAGGGTGATGTCACCCGCCGAGATCGCCCGCCGGCTGGAGGACAGGTTCGCGCTGCTGCGCGGCGGCGACCGGAGCGCGCCCTCACGGCACCAGACGCTGCTGGCGGTGATCGACTGGTCCTGGAACCTCCTCGGCGAGCGGGAGCGCCGTGCCCTGCGCCTCCTCGCGGCCTTCCCGGACGGCTTCGCCCTCGCCGCGGCGGAGGAGGTGCTCGGTGACGACGCCCTCGGCGACATCGAGGAACTCGTGGAGCAGTCGCTGCTCACCGTCGTGGAGACGGCCGACGGCGTCCGCTACCGCATGCTGGAGATGGTGCGCGAGTTCGGCAGGATGCGGCTGGAGGCGGCCGGCGAGACGGCCGAGGCGCGGGCCGCCGTGCGCGCGTGGGCGGTCGGTCACGCCGGCCTGCACGGCACCAGGCTGTACACGGCGGAGCAGGTCGACGCGATGGACCGGCTGCGCGCGGAGGAGACCAACCTCGCCGACATCCTGCGCGAGGCGCTCGCCGAGCCGGACCGGGAAGCGGCGGTGGTGCTGCTCTCGGCCTTGGGCGGCTACTGGTCGATCCGCGGAGACCACGCGCGCAGCATCGTCCTGGCCCCGGCCGTCGCCGCCGCCCTGGGCGGCTGGACGCCGCCGCCCCCGCTCCTCGACCGGACCCGGGTCGCCCTGAGCATCGCGCTGTTCAACGCCATGGTCCTCGGCACCGAAGAGGCCGAGACGCTGATGGGGATGCTGTCGGAGCTGGGCGCCGACTCGGCGAACCCGGCGGTCCGGGCGCTGGTGACCGTGCTGCTCGCCACGGTGTCGGGCTCCGAGGACTGCTTCGAGACGTTGAGCGCCGATCCCGACCCCTTGATCCGCGCGATCACCCTGCACTGGCTGAGCCACGGCCGGGAGAACTCCGGCGATCCGGTCGGCGCGATCGGGGCGGCATGCGCCGCCCTCGACCTCGTCGGAGAGGACGGCGGCCCCTGGCACCGCGCGCTGCTGCACGCCCATCTCTTCGGCCTGTACAAGCACATCGGCGACTCCGCGACGGCCTCACGGCACGCCGCAGCGGCCCTTCCGGTGCTGGAGCGCCTCGGGGCGATGGACGACGTCCTCCAGATCCGCGCCGTCCTCGCCGCGTCGGCGCTCTCCGAAGGCCGCCGCGACGAGGCGGCGCGGATGATCGACGATCTGGAATCGCTGGCCTCCCCGGGCACCTATGGCGAGGCACTCGCCGTCGCCGCCAGCAGAGCCCAGCTGGCCTTCGTCGACGGCGAGACCGCCGAGGGGCTGCGGCTGTACCGCGAGGTGGCCGAGGCGTTCGGGAACCTGCGCGTCCCGGGCTCGCAGAGCCCCCAGCCGTGGGCGGTCCTGGGCGAGACGATCGCGCTCTCGGCGTTCGCGCAGTACGGCGAGGGCGACGACGGCGCCGACCTCTTCGCGTCGCTGCGGGACAAGGTCTCCACCGTCTTCGGCCCGGACCAGCCGCCGCGCGACTTCCCGGTGGCGGGGATGGTGCTCGCCAGCCTCGGGATCTGGGGCCTGCTGAAGGGCGCGCTGCCCGCCGAGGAGGCGGTACGGCTGCTCGTGCTCGCCGACCGGTTCGCCTACAACCGGTTCACCCCGACGATGCAGTGGTCGGTGCTGTCCGCGCACGCCGAACGGATCGCCCCCGGCGCCATCTCCCGGATCGGGGCCGAGTACGGCGAACGGCGCGGCCCCGACCTGCTGGCCGAGGCTCGTGCCGTCGTGGAGCGGGTCTTTTGACACCGGCCTACATCTTGCGCGAGTAGGAGCGGACCGCCAGCGGGGCGAAGATCGCGACGACGACCACGCAGCCGACGACGGCCCAGCCGACCTCGGCCGTCACCGCCCCGTCGTTGAACAGGTCGCGCACCGCGGAGACGACGTGCGACACCGGGTTGACCTTCACGAACGCCTCCAGCCAGCCGGGCAGCGTCTGGGCGGGGACGAAGGCGTTGGACAGGAAGGTGAGCGGGAACATGATCATCATCGAGATGCCCTGGACGCTCTGCGCCGACCGCGCCATCGTGCCCAGCCAGGTGAAGATCCACGCCAGCGACCAGCCCGCGGCCACGGTGAGCACGACACCGCCGAGGCAGCCGAGCACGCCGCCGCCGGGCCGGTAACCGATGACCAGGCCGGTGAGGAGCGTCAGCACCGACGCGATGCCGTACCGGATCAGGTCGGCGATCATCGGCCCGGCCAGGGGGGCGATCCTGGCGATCGGCAGTGACTTGAAACGGTCGAAGACGCCCTTGTCCATGTCCTCGCGCAACTGCACGCCCGTCGCCATGCAGACGGTCAGTGCCGTCTGGGCGAGGATGCCGGGGATCAGCACGGGAAGGTAGTCCGACACGCTGCCGGAGATCGCGCCGCCGAAGACGAAGGCGAACATCGCCGTGAACAGCAGGGGCTGGATCAGGACGTCGAAGAACTGCTCGGGCTTGCGGCGCATCTTCTTCAGCGCCCGCCACGCCATCGCCAGGACCTGGACCCCGGTCTCCTGAATCGAGTTGCGCGGCGTCGTCCCTGCGACCACGGCGGCCGGATCGACGCGCCGGGGGCCGGGGACGGTCGGGGTCAAGGTGCTCACGGTGCTCATCGTGCCGCCTCCATCTGGGGTTCGTCGTCGGCGCCGTGGCCGGTCAGCGCCAGGAAGACCTCGTCCAGCGTCGGCTTGGCGACGCTCACCGAGGAGATGCCGAGACCCGCTTCGCGCAGGCCGATCAGGACGTCCGCGGCCCGGTTGGGATCGGGAAGGGGAACGTTCATGCGTCCGGACTCCGGCGTCAGGACGGGCTCCTCGCCCAGCAGCCGGCGGACGACGTTCGCGGCCAGCGCGGTGTCGGAGCCCTCCGCGAGGCCGAGCTGCAAGGT
>JAFACJ010000515.1 GCA_023425615.1 Actinomycetes bacterium | reverse complement strand
TGGGGTTGGCGCTCCAGGGGGGCGTGGTGGGAGTGGGTGGGCAGGTCGTGGTTGGGGGGGGGGACGGGGGGGGCGAAGCCGCCCTGCGCGGCGGTCTGGAAGGGGAGCATCGGGCGGCTCTTGTCGGCGACGGAGAAGAAGTCGCCGGGGCGCAGCCGCCGGGACGGGCGGTCGGAGCGCTTGCCGTTCACCAGGATGTGGCCGTGCACGACGAACTGGCGGGCCTGGTAGATGGTGCGGGCGAAGCCGGCGCGCAGCACCAGGGCGTCGAGGCGGCACTCCAGGTCGGCCACCAGCGCCTCGCCGGTCTTGCCTTCGACCTTGCGGGCGCGGTCGAAGGCCAGGCGGAGCTGCGCCTCGCGGATGTTGTACTGCGCGCGCAGCCGCTGCTTCTCCAGAAGCTGCGCCTTGTAGGGGGAGTCCTTCTTGCGGCCCCGGCCGTGCACGCCCGGCGGATAGGGGCGTGCTTCGAAGTACTTGACGCACTTGGGCGTGAGGGGGATGCCCAGCGCGCGGGAGAGCTTCGCCTTGGGCCGGGGGTTGTTCATGGTGCTCCTTGCATGATTAGGTATGCCTAACTAAGGCTAGCCTAACCTAAAAGGAAAGGGCGGGTCCGGGTCTCCCTCATCTCGCCCCCGTCCGAGGAGGAGCACCGTGACCTGCAGACCTGGACCCGCCGAACGGGCACGCACCCTCGCCTACGGCGTCGCGGGAGGCACGCTGACCGCGCTCGACCTGTCGGAGGAGGCGGTCACCGCGCACGTGACCGCCGCCGACGGCTCCCCGCTGCTGCTCATGCCCACCTCGTCCCCCGTGGTGCAGGCGCTGCGGCACGCCCCCGACCTGCCCGCCACCCTCCAGGTCACTGACCTGACGTCGGCGCCGCTGGCCGACCGGATCCGCGGCACGGCCTGGCTGCACGGCTGGGTCACCGAGGTGCCGGCCGAGTCACGCCGCGAGAGCGCGATCCGCGTCTCCCGGCTGCACCCCCGGCCCGACCTGCTCGACGTCGGCGTCCGCATCCCCACCGAGGACCAGGAGTGGACGATCCTGTCCCTGGAGGTGGCCGAGGTGCATCTGAGCGACCTGTGGGGCGACTGCGTCGTGGAGTCGGAGGACTACGCCTCCGCCGTCCCCGACCCGTTCGTCGCCGTCGAGCCCACGCTGATCTCCCATCTCGACGCCTGCCACAGGGAGGAGCTGAACTCCCTGTTCCAGCACCGCTTCGGCGGCGTCAGCCCGGTGCCGGTCATCAGGGCGGTGGGCCTCGACCGCTTCGGACTGCGCGTCCGCTGCTTCGCCCCGGGGCCGTCCGGGCCCGCGCCCTTCGACCTGCGCTTCCCCTTCCCCGAGCCGGCCACCGACCTGGCGTCCCTGCGCCGCGCCTACGGCCTCCTCTTCCAGGCGGCGCGGCGCGTCGCCTGACGGACGGTCCCGGCCGCATCGTGACGGCTGTCCCTGGCTCATCTCCCCGTCTCGGGGAAGACTCCACGTCGTGGCACGGACCGACGGAGAGAGCGGCATGAGCGGATGGGGCCGGCGTTGCGCGGCGGGAGCCGTCGCCTTCGGACTGGTGGCGGGCTGCCAGGGTGTGGACGAACCGCTGGACCCCGCCGAGGGGCAGCCCGTCGTCGGCCTGATCCGGGTGACGCAGGCGGCCCCCGAGTCGTCGTCGGCCAGCAAGTCCGCCTCGGCCCCCTGCCCGCAGGACCGGAGGGTGATCAGCGGCGGAGCGCGGATCACGGGCGGGAACGGCGAGGTCAGGCTGACCAGCCTGCTGCCGGTGGAGGGCGAGAACAGCTTCCGCGCCCGCGCCGACCAGGACGCCGACGGCTACGCGGGAGACTGGGGACTGCAGGTGTACGCGCTGTGCGCCGAACCCCTCATCGGCCTTGACTACGTCAGGGGCGGCGTCGCCGGCTCCGTCGACTACCGGGGGGTCAAGACGGCGTTCGCGCAGTGCGACCCGGGCCAGGACCTGATCGGCGGGGGCATCGAGGCGCCCGGGTCCGAGGGGTGGATCGTCTCCCACTTCCGCCTCGTCGACGGCGAGGGCGCACCCACGGTCTCGGGCCAGACCACCGAGGCGTTCGGCTTCCCGCAGCGGGAGGAGGCGCCGGTCGCCCACGCGGTGTGCGCCGATCCCATCGGCCGCTTCTACACCGAGGGCACGAAGGTGACCGGCGGCGCGCCCGACGACACGCTGACCGCCGCGATCTCCTGCACCCAGGGCCGCGGCCTGCTGGGCGCCGACATCCAGGTCGGTCGCAGGGCCGAGGACATCTTCTCCATCCCGGCCTCCGAGTTCGCCGTCACCGGCCTGTGGGCCGACGCCGACCTGAGGACGGTCACCCTGACCGCCCGCCGCATGAAGGGCTCCGGCGTGGAGTGGTACCTCGCCGGAAACGCCCAGTGCGGCACCGTCCTGCAATGATCCCGGCCGCATCGTGACGGTTGTCCCTGGCTTATCGCCGCGTCGCGAGGAAGACTCCGCACCGTGGCACGCGGCGGGACCGGCGGAGAGGGCGGCATGAGCGGATGGGGCCGGCGTTGCGCGGCGGGGATGGTCGCCTTCGGGCTGGCGGCGGGCTGCCAGGGAACCGACGGGGAGCCGGAGGACCAGGCCGCGGGGCAGCCGGTCGTCGGCCTGGTCCGGGTGACGAAGGCGGTACCCGAGTCGTCGTCGGCCAGCAAGTCGGCATCCGCCCTGTGTCCGAAGGACCGGGAGGTGATCAGCGGCGGCGCCCGGATCATCGGCGGTGGCGGCGAGGTCAGGCTGACCGGCCTGGTGCCGATGGCGACGGAGAACGGCTTCCGCGCCCGCGCCGACCAGGACGCCGACGGCTATAAGGGAGTATGGGGGTTGCAGGTCTACGCGCTGTGCGCCGAGCCCGTCATCGGCCTGGCGTATCTCAGGAGCTACTCCTCCGGCGACTACCGGCAGATCAAGACGGCGTACGCGCAGTGCGGCGAGGGCAGCGACCTGGTGGGCGGAGGGGTCGAGGCGCCCGGGTCGGAGAAGCGGGTCGTCTCCCACTTCCGCCTCGCGGGGGGCGACGACGCTCCCGGGACCCTGGGCCAGACCATCGAGGTGTCGGGCTTCTCGGCGCAGGAGGAGGAGCCGGTCGCCTACGCGGTGTGCGCCGACCCCATCGGCCGCTTCTCCACCGTGGACGAGAGGGTCATCGCAGGCGCGGACGACGACGAGCTGACCGCCGAGATCTCCTGCCCCCAGGGCCTGGGCCTGCTGGGCGCCGACATCCAGGCGGGCCGCAAGTCAGACAGCCTCTTCTACTTCCCGTCCGGCGAGTTCGCCGTCACCGGCCTGTGGGCCGACGCCGACCTGAGGACGGTCACCCTGACCGCCCGCCGCATGAAGGGCTCCACCGAGGAGTGGTACCTGTCGGGCGGCGCCAGGTGCGGCACCGTCCTGCAGTGAGTCACAGGAACTTCGCGCCGCCGGGTGCCGACTCCTCGGGGAGGGCGGGGCGCCACGGGGCGAACGCGCCGGCCTCGCGTAGGAGCAGGCCCGCCAGTTGCGGGCAGTGGCGCAGGATCACGCTGTTCATACCGTTGCGGGCGATCCAGTCCATGCCCAGCGGGGTGTAGATCTCCGGCCGGAAGTCGACGGTGAGGAACCTGTCGCTCTGGATCCGCCGTGTCGCCATGAGGAGGAAGATCCGGAAGGCGGTGTCGCTGAAGCCGAACCCCTCGGGACGGGCCTCGGCGAACAGGCCGACCATGGTGTCGATCTCATCGACGGAGCGGTAGACGTCGCGGAGCCGCTCGACGGTCTCGCGGTCGGAGCCGAGGTCCTCGAACCGGCGGATGCGCGGCTTGCGCAGGCCCGCGCGGAAGTCGTTGTAGCGGGGGACGCCGCGGCGGCGGTCGCGCACGAGGTCCACCACCGACAGGTCGATGATCTCGCCTTCGCGCTCCAGCGCCTGGAACGCCCTGGGGTAGTTGTACAGGGTGATCGCGCCCGGGTGGGCGATGCCGAACGAGTAGAGCGCGTTGGCCAGGCCCGTCTGGCGCAGGACGGTCTCGGACGCGGCGCCGCGCAGGTCCTCCAGGCCCAGGGTGCCCAGGGCGCGCCCGGAGCTGTGGTCGGCGAACGCGAAGTCGTCGGGGATCAGCGGGTGCATCCGGTAGACGGAGACGAAGTCCTCGGTGAGGGAGTAGGGCACGCCGTGGTGGTCGGGCAGCGTCCCGGGGATGCCGGTGAGCGCGTGCTCGTCGACCAGCCACAGGCCGAGGCGGCTGAGCCAGGAGCCGGGAGGGCCGTCCCAGTCGGTGTGCGTCCCCTCGTCGATCGCCTTGTTGCCGAGGATGGCCGGCGTCCACTCCACGGTGTGGATCTTGGCGATGAGCGCGGAGATGACGAGCCGCGCCGTGTGGTGCACGCGCTCCTCGTCCATGCGCGGGTACTCCGTGCGCAGCGCCTCGCACACGGCGTTGTGCTCGCGGGCGAAGAGCGTGTGCATGATGCTGAGGCCGAGCCACCAGTTCTCCCGGAAGCCGGTGATCGGCACGCCGTCCGGGCCGATCGGCAGCAGGCCGTCCTCCAGGTGGAGTTCCGCCCTGCCGTCGGGGTCGCGCAGTGACTTGGCGACCGCCTCGTCGCCGCCGTACACCTCCGAGCCGTCCCACCAGTGGGAGGCGGTGCTGGCGAACAGCGTCGGCTCGGCCAGTCCGCCCTCGGGGTAGACGCCGTGGTTCTCGGCGAAGCGCATCACCCGCTCGGGCGGCCCGCCCGGCACGTTCGTCCAGGCCATGCCGGGCGGCAGCGGGACCTCCACCGTCCTGGTGCCGGCCGGGTAGCGCGCGTGGTTCGCCCAGTCGTGCACCTGGAACTGGATCCACGCGGCCGCCAGCAGGTTCAGCGACCGCGCCGGGATGAAGTCCCTGCGGTGGAGGAGCTGCCTGCTGACGGTCACCGGGTTGGGGACGTGGAAGAGGCTGGGCCGGTAGACGGGTGTGATGTTGCGGCCGAAGGCGGTGCCGAGGGAGCCCATCACCGGCGCCGACAGGTCGTTGTACGTGCCGTCGTAGCTGCGCCTGACCAGCAGTTCCTCGGGGACGGCCGGGGGCGCGGGGCGGGTCTTGGGCGGTGCCTCACGCACCTCGGTGTCGATGAGGTTCTCGCGGCGCATCCGCTGCCGCATGACGTCGAGGCTCAGCAGCCCGAGCCGGGGCGGCAGCCGGTTCCAGGGGACGAACCGGGTGAAGACGCCGAGCTTGAGCTCCGCGACCTTCTCCAGGACGGCGTTGCGCCTAGGGACGGGCGTGACGAAGCGGTGGCCGCGGCGGTGGGCGCTGCCCGCCTCGTACGCCAGCTTGCGGGCGCGGTTGACGTTGCCGAGCGGACGGAAGTCGGCGGTGGTGTTCCAGACGTCGAAGGCGAGCTGGTCGACGCGCAGGGCGGCGGCGCGCGCGTCGGCGGCGGCGAGGTCCTGGCGCGGGATCGTCAGCGTCCCGACCGGGACGACCGGCGCGTCCTTCTCCCGCCAGTCGGTGGCGCCGTTCTCGATGGGCGTGCGCCTGGGGTCGCGGTACCGCTGGACGCACAGCTCGAAGACGACGTCCGCCCTGGCCAGCCGCTTGGCCAGCTCATGGCCGAGGTAGTCGGGGTCGTTCCTGGCGGGCCGCGGCGCCTGGGCCGCGCCGGCGGCGGGGCGGAGCAGATAGCGCACCGGCCCGGCGTCGCCCCACAGGATCGCGCCGCGGCTCCAGTACGTCTCCAGCGCCAGACTGCTCACCCGGCGCCTGGTCCCGGCCTTGAGGTTGCGCCGCATCCGCGCGGCGGCGCCCCAGCCGACCTTCCCCGGCAGCTTGACGTACAGCGCGACCTTGCGGCGCAGCCGTGTGTCAGCGCCGGCCATGGCCTGCGCGAACCTGACGAACTCGCGGGCGTCCTTGGCGTGGGAGACGGGGAAGTTGGCCATGAGCAGGTCGTGCGCCTCCTCGGGCCCCACCCGCACCCGCAGCGCGGCGCCCCGCAGGTCAGGTACCCGGTCGGGCTGCCTGACCCCGCCGGCGTTGGAGAACCGGACGACGACCGGGTACTCGGCGCCGGGCCGCGCGTAGCCGACGCCGAGGTCCACGGGCAGGTCGGCGCGGAACCGCAGCACGGCGTTCTCCACACCGCAGAGCCCCTTGGCGTGGAAGGCGCGATCGACGGCCCGCGCCCCGCTCCGCTTCCTCGTCTTGAGCTGCACCAGCATGAGGTCGCGGGCGAGCCGCTCGAAGAGCCCGCGCTCGAACTCCGGGCTCCCGCCGACGTACCGCTCGTACTTCCTGGCCTTGGCCGAGACTGCCGTCCCCCGCGCCTCGCCGGCGGACCGCATCCGCTGCTCGGTCTCGTACATCGGCCATCCCCCCGCCCTCACCCGAACCCGCGGCGATGCCCCACGGATCACCCGAGACGGAGCGTGCCCGCCCTCCCGCTCCCGCCATCCATACGAGAAGGACAAACTCTGCAAAGCCTTCAAGAAGAGGCGTCGGTCCCCGAATCCGTCGCGGACCCCGCGGAGGGGGAGCGGGCGGTGGCCGGAAGAGGTCAGATTCGGTCGAGGGCCTGGGCGATGTCCCGCCACAGGTCATCGGGGTGCTCGATGCCGGCGGCGAGCCGGACGGTGCCCTCGGTGAAGCCCGCGGCGGCCAGCGCCTCGGCGGAGAACATGCGGTGCGAGGTGCTGGCGGGGTGGATCGCCAGGGTCTTGGC
>JAFACJ010000400.1 GCA_023425615.1 Actinomycetes bacterium | reverse complement strand
GTTGCGGGGTATTCGTTACTTTCCGGTTAACCGCCGGCTTTGCCCGTGCCCAGTTTCTCGACGATGAGCCGGTACAGCTGGCGGGGTCTGCCAGGCTGCGGCGTGCGGTTGGGCGGGAGAGGCCAGGCCAGGCCCTCTTCGACCAGCGTGCGCAGCAGCCGTCGGGCGGTGCGGGGGGTGACGCCCAGCATGCGTCCGGCGTTCTCCGCGTCGACGATGAGCGGAGCCCCTGCCTCACCCTGGTCACCGAGCTTATCCGCCAGCCGGGAAAGAATTTCAAGCCCCTTGGGCTTAATGGGGTGAACGCCACGTGCGGGAGACCGGGGAGCCGGCACCAGGGCGCGTCCGTCGCGGTCCAGCGCGAAGCCCTGCGCCCGCTGGGAGGTCTGCGAGCGGGCCAGCGCGGCGCGAGCGTGCGTCTCGGCCTCCTGCGCGGTGCGGCCCATGCCGATCCCGACCTCGATGACCAGCCCGAGCTCCTCGCGGACCCGCTCCACGAACGGCGGGGTGCGGAACCCCTCGGTGCCGGAGGCGACCGAGCCGCGGGTGGCGGTGACCAGGTAGCTGTGGTCATCCAGCGGCCAGACCGCGGCGTTCATCCGGTGCGCCTCTTGCAGCAGCACCCGGTGCAGCGCCAGCTTCAGCTCCTCCCGCCAGTAGCGGGGGGTGACCCGGCGCGGCGACTCGCGCAGCGTGGGGACGTCCACCAGCACCACGACGAGCTGTGACTCCTCCAGCCGGTGGTGGGCGCCCAGCAGCGCGGCGGTCTGCAGCGAGCTGCGGATGGCGGCGCCGGTCGGCCGGATGCGCAGGGTGGGCACGCCGGCCAGTTCCATGCGTTCGGCGGTGGCGTGGACGCAGGTCAGCGCGACGGTGGTCAGGCCACGGCGCCACAGCCGCTCGTGGAAGGCGGCGAGGGTGCCGGGCCCGGCGACCTCCTCGCGCAGGTGCACCTGGTCGATGGCCAGGCCGATCTCACCGAACGCCTCCTCGACCTCGCCGCGGCCCAGGACGTCGATGCTCACCTTGGCGGGGTCGAACCGCTCGTCCAGCGCGGCCCGCAGCAGCGCGCCCTGGAGCGCCGCCCCGTTGAGGGGGACGTAGGTGGCGGGCATGGTGAGGACGCCAGCCTTGCGGGCGAAGTCATAGGGGACGGGGCTGGCGAACAGGCAGACGTCGACGCCCGAGCCCAGCCGCATGACCTTGTCGGCCGCCTCCTGCTCGTCGCGGTAGGCCGCGGCCACCAGCCGGCTGGGCACCGGCGTGGGCCCGTGCCCCATGAGCATGACCCGTTCGACGAGATCATGCGGCCCGACGACGCCGATGGTCAGGTCCGGGGTCATCGATCCCGTCCGTGGTCCGCTCATGGCTGTCCCGCCCCTGCCTTTCGGCCGCCCCACGTGCCCGTCTGTATTTCCGCCCGCTCGCGCGGGTTTTCTCCATCCTCATCAGGCAGATCGTGTATCCGCCTATAGATGTGGCTCTCTGACGCGAAACCGAATCTAGAGTGCGGCGAAAAAGTAACCTAAGGGCAGGGGTGGACAGAAATTCCTTACCGTTGGGTCAGGTTCCGGTCAGCACTCACAGCCCATGAACTCGCACCTTAAAGGGCAGATCATGGGCTGTGAAGGGTTTTCAGGGCTTTGTAGCCGACCGGAGGGGTGACCGAATCCGGACGCTTTAGTGCGTTTCGCGACGTACGTCGGCACCCAGGGCGGTGAGCCGCTCGGCGAAGTTGGAGTGACCTCGGTCGATGTAGTACGCCGAGCTGATCTCGGTCTCGCCCTCGGCCGCCAGACCCGCCAGCACCAGCGCCGCGCCCGAGCGCAGGTCGTGCGCCACGGTACGCGAGCCGCGCAGCGGGGTCGCGCCGTAGACCTTGGCCCGCTGGTTGCCGGCGACCTCGATGGACGCGCCCATCTTGATCAGCTCCTCGGCGAGCTGGAAGCGGCTGTCGAAGATGCGCTCGTAGATGTAGGACTCGCCCACGGCCTGGGTGGCCAGCGCCATGATCGGCGACTGGAGGTCGGTGGCGAAGCCGGGGTACTCGTCGGTGATGATGTTGATCGGGCGCAGCGGGCGCTCACGCCGCACCTGGAGCACCGCGCCCTGCTGGCTGAACTCCACGCCCATCTGCTCCAGCTTGTCGACCGCCACGCCCAGGTGCTCGATCTCGGCGCCCACCAGGCTGACCTCGCCGCCGGTGATGGCGCAGGCCATGACCAGCACGCCCGCGTCGATCCGGTCGGGCATGACGGTGTGCTCGACCGCCGTCAGCTCATCGACCCCGGTGACCCTGATGAACCCGGTGCCGCCGCCCTCGATCTGCGCGCCCATGCGCTGCAGGAAGTCGATGTTGTCGAGGACCTCCGGCTCCAGCGCGCAGTTCTTGATCAGCGTGGTGCCGTTGGCCAGCGCCCCCGCCATCACCAGGTTCTCGGTGCCGGTGTGGGAGGGGGTGTCGCAGTACAGCGTGCCGGCCTGGAGCTGGCCCACCTTGACGTGGATGTAGCCGCCCTGCTCGCTATCGGTGTCGTGCTCGGTGACCGTGGCGCCCATGCGCTTGAAGCCGTTGTAGTGGAAGTCGAGGTTGCGGCTGCCGAGATTGCAGCCCCCGACCCCCTCGATGACCGCCTCGCCCAGTCGGTGCAGCAGCGCGGGCACGAACAGGAACGAGCCGCGGAACCGCGCGGCGATGTCCGCGGGCAGCACCGGGCTGGTGAGGTTCGAGGCGTCGATCACCAGGGTGCGCTCGGCCTCGTGCAGATCGGCCTTGGCGCCGACCGCCTGGGCGAGCTCGACCGCCCGCCGGACGTCCTCGATGATCGGAACGTTACGCAGTACCGTGCGCCCCTTGGACGCCATCAGCGCGGCACCGATCATGGGCAGCGCCGAGTTCTTGGCCCCCTGGATGAACACGGTGCCCTGCAGCTGCTCGCCCCCGCTGACACGGTAGGTGACGTTCATTTCCGGGTGGCCCCTTCCGCTAGACACACGCGCGCCCAGTATCGCACCGGGCTCCGCATGCGCCGACCGCCCGATCCGCGGCCCGCTCTCTCTGACGTCCGATAGGACTACCCGCGAGCCGGTGAAGTTCACCGTCTCTTGTCACGGGAGGATCCGGGTGGCCTGGTCGTAGGCGCGCGTCCCCAGCGTCTCCGCCTCCTGGCGCGTGGCCTTGGCGCCATAGACGCTGATGGTGGCCAGATAGCCGCGGGCCTTGAAGACCACGAACCACATGGTGACCTTCGTCGCCCCGTTCATGGTGAGCAAGCCCACGGTCCGCGAACCCTCGCCGATGAGATGGCGGTCGGGGGTCTGCTCCTGGATCTGGTGGGTAGACCACTGGCCGCCGACCTTGGTGCGGAAGGTGCGGCACAGCTTGGGGACGCGCCTGCCGACCTCCCGGGTGGCGGTCAGCTCCGGGACCGCCACCAGCGTCTCGGTGACCGTCTGGCCGTCGGCGCGCGCGAAGGTGGTGAGCGCGGCGGGCGCCGAGGACAGCTCGCCGGACGCGGCGATCGCCCCCGTCGCATCGGCGCAGTCGGGCTTGTCGAGGGTGACCTGGCCCTGGAGCTGGGCGAAGTTGCGCACCGCCTTCAGCATCCCGTAGCTGCCGGAGTCCGGCTCCCCCGCCCTGACGTACGCGGGGACCTCGGCCAGGAGCGCCTGGCGGAGCTGGTCGGAGGTGTACGTCCTGGCGGTGGCCGAGGAGGGCGCGTCCCCGGCCTGCGACGGGCGCCGGGTGCCCTGGGAGCACCCGGCGGCCATGACGCACAGGCCG
>JAFACJ010000388.1 GCA_023425615.1 Actinomycetes bacterium | reverse complement strand
GTCTTGATGTGTCGGCGATCCGCGACCGCGCCAGACAGAAGATGGACAGCGGTCCGGTGACCAAGTCCTACGGCAGAAGCCCCGAAGAGGTCATCGGCGTGCTCAACGACGTGGTGGCCACCGAGATCGTCTGCTGGATGCGCTACAGCCAGCACGCCATCTCCGCGGTGGGCATCGACCGGGCGCAGGTCGTCGCGGAGTTCGCCGAGCACGCCGAAGAGGAGCGCAAGCACGCGATGATGGCGGCCGAGCGCATCAGCCAACTCGGCGGCGACCCGGACCTCGACCCCTCGACGCTGTCCGCCCGCTCGCACACCCCCTACACGACGTTCGCGGACGGCGACCTGGAGGGCATGCTGCGGGAGAACCTCGTGGCCGAGCGCATCGTCATCGAGTCCTACCAGGAGATCATCCGCTGGCTCGGCGACGGCGACGTCACCACCCGGCGGATCATGGAGCACATCCTCGCCGAGGAGGAGGAGCACGCCGACGACCTCCTCGACCTGTTGGGAGGGAAGCGAACCGATGCCAGATGAACTGCGGGGAAAGGTGATCGCGTTCCTGGTCGCGCCCGAGGGCGCCGAGCAGGCCGAGGTGCAGGGCCCCTGGCGGGCGGTGGAGGAGGCGGGCGGCCGTCCGGTGCTGATCTCGCCGGTCGACAAGGCGGGCGCCGAGGCACAGTTCTTCCAGCACCTGGACAAGGGGGACAGACAGCGGGTCGACATGCCGCTGTCCACCGCGGACGTCGCCGAGTACGACGCCCTGGTGCTGCCCGGTGGCGTCGCCAACCCGGACATGCTCCGCATGGACCCGGACGCCGTCCGCTTCGTGCGGCGCTTCTTCACCGACGGCAAGCCGGTGGCCGCCATCTGCCACGCGCCCTGGCTGCTCGTCGAGGCGCACGAGGCCAGCGGCCGTACCGTCACCTCCTGGCCGAGCCTCCACACCGACCTGTCCAACGCGGGTGCCGCCTGGGTGGACGAGCCCGTCGTCGTCTGCGAGAAGGGCAACAACACCCTCGTCACCAGCCGCAAACCCGCCGACATCCCGGCCTTCAACGACGCCTTCGTGAAGGTCTTCTCCGCCGGTTAGCACTGCAACGACAGGTTGCCGAGGCCGAGGCTCCGACCAGCGGCGATACCGGTCGGCATGCTCGGCCCTGTGGCCGGCGGCTTCGTCAACGATCTCGTAGACCTGCTCGTTGCGGTCTCAGGAGATCAGTACCTCCACAGGTGGGCCTGGATCACCTCGGCGGGTGAGCGGTCGGCGGCCCAGGCCAGGTCCGACTCCCGCACGGCACGGAACGCGCCGAGCAGCTCCGGGCCCAGCACGGCGCTCACCCGCTCGCTGGCCTTGAGCGCGTCGAGCTGCTCCTGCGGCGTCTCGGGCAGCCGCATCACGCCGTGCTCGGCGCGGAGCCGCTCGGGCCAGCCGCCCGGGTCGACGGCGACGGGCTCCGGCGGGGTCAGCCCGTCGGCGAGACCGGCGAGCCCGGAGGAGATGACGGCGGCCAGCGCGAGATAGGGGTTGGCCGAGGCGTCGCAGGGCTTCAGCTCGATGTTGGCGTTCCCGTCTCCCAGCAGCGGCGTCGCGGGGATGTAGCGGAGCGCCGCCTCCCGGTTCTCCACACCCCAGAAGGCATAGGCGCCGGAGAAGTACCCCGGCCGCAGCCTCGTCCTGGAGGGGACACTGGGCGCGGTCACGGCGGTGAGAGCCGGCAGATCGCGCAGGAGCCCGGCCAGGAAGGCGCCCCCCTCGGCCGACAGCCCGTGCGGTCCGTCACCGGGCAGGAGCTCACGGCCGTCGCGCAGCACCGAGACGTGCAGATGCCAGCCGTTGCCGATGACCTCGGCCGAGGTCATCGGAGCGAACGTGACACGCAGACCATGGGCGCGGGCGGCGGCATGGAGGGTCTGCCGGGCCAGGAGCTGGTCGTCCGCGGCCGAAAGCGGATCGGAAGGAAGAAGGCTGAACTCGAACTGCGCGGGCCCGTACTCGGCGTGGAACTGGTTGACGCGCAGCCCGTTGGCGTCCAGATCCCGCAGCAGCGTCGCGGCGAACTCATCGACGGACAACAACGTGACGGGACTGTAGGCAGGCCCTCCCGGGGCGATCTCACTCCCAGCGGAGGACAGGACGAACTCCATCTCCCAGCCCGCACGAAAGGTGACACCGGCGGCAGCCGCCGCAGCCACCTGCCGCTCCAGGACAGCACGCTGGTCATAGGGCCACGGCGACCCATCCGCAGCGATCTGCCGCCCAGGCGCCCAAGCGAACCCCGGCTGGCCGTGCAACGGAACCAACCGCTCCACCACAGGCACCAGACGAACATCACCAGAAGGCGTCGCCATACCGTCGTAGGAAAAGGTGATGCCGTCATGGGAATCGAACACGGCGAAGAGCGTAGAGACACCGACACCCCGTTCGGCGACCTCCGCGAGCCGCCAAACCGGCACGGTCCGCGACCTCGGAATACCGTTGTTGTCCGCCCAGACGATGGTCAAGCCGACCACCCCCCGATGGGCGAGCTGAGCCGCGAGCTCACGCAACTCCTGAGGGGAACCCGTCATGATGCCTCTTTCCACACGCCGACCCGCCCCCGGCCACCGACGGCGGTTGACGGCACCACACTCCCGATGCGCGCAGGACAGCCGAAGCCGCTTTTCGAGAAGTCGAGACCTCTTTTCGAGAACTTGACGGAGCGGGGCGGGTCCCTGCTCAGAGGCCGCCGAGACCGGTGCGGCGGGCCCGGGCGATGGCCGAGGCACGGTCGGGACGTGGAGTCCGGCGGGGACGTTGGAGGTGCGGTCGGCCACCGTCTTGATGCTCAGAGGCGGGTAGCGGGCGACGCGCCCGTTGGTCTGGCCGTCGGTGAGGAGATCACTGTTCCCGTTGTGCCGTCACGGCTGGCCTGCGGCCTGGCCTGGCTTGGCCTGTGGCCTGGCCTGTGGCTTGGCTTGGACTGTGGCTTGGCCTGCGACCTGGCTAGGCCTGCGACCTGGCCTGTGGCTTGGCCTGCTGTTCACCCTCGCGCTCGTCCCCGGCGCGATCGCCATCCAGCGGACATGCCGGCTCCACCGCCCACTCTCACTGCGGTGACCGGAACCCTCGTTCTCTTCTGCTTCCCGGCCTCTTCTGCTCTCCGCCCTTCTTGGCTTCCCGTCCGGCACGGCCAACACGAACACGCTCACGCTCGTCGGCGCCGAGAACGACATCGGCACCGTCACACGCGCGACGCGTCGCTGACGCGATGAGCGACTCCCCGTTCACCGCCCTGGCACTCCTGCCCTTCCCTTGGGCCATCACCATCGGCTGTGCCCTCCTCGGCGGCTTCCTACGGCGAGCCGCCATCACCCCCGGACGGCCGCCACCCTCATCGCTTC
>JAFACJ010000371.1 GCA_023425615.1 Actinomycetes bacterium | reverse complement strand
GGATCGTGCCGCGCCCACTGGCGCATCGCCTGGTCCAGCGGCGCGACCTCGCGGCCGAGCGCCTGGATGCGGCGCAGCCGCTCCCGGGGGTCGGCGGTGCTGCCGAGCGCGAGGCCCAGCATCTCATCGGTGCGCTCGTGCGCCCAGCGGGCCAGGAGCGCGCTCATCAACTCGCCGCGGTCGCGGAAGTGCCAGTAGAAGCTGCCCTTGGTGACGCCGAGGCGGGCGGCGAGCACGTTGATGCCGACACCGCGCTCACCGCCCCGGACGAGCTCGCGGTAGGCGGCTTCGATCCAGTCGCGCCGGGTCACCCTGGCACGTGCCCGTTTCGCCGTCTCCACCGGTCCTCCACTGGTCCGTCTCAGATCAGGGTCATCGCGTCGGGGGCGATGCCGAGCGCGATCTTGCCGTACAGCGCGTACGTGGCGTCGGAGTCGAACACCACATGCCCCGAGATGGTATTGATGTCGCGCTGGGCGCGCTGGAACGGGGAGTGCGTGAACTGCGCGCTCGCCCCCGCCGCCGCGCACAGGTCGTTCACCACGGTACGGGCGAGGGAGACGGCGTGCGCGGCCGCCAGCCGGGAACGCGCCCGCCCTGCCACGTCGTAGCGGTCTCCGGCGGCGTACGTCCGCAGCAGGCGCCCCACCTCCTCATCGAGGAGCAGGCGCGCGGACTCCAGTTCGGCGGTGGCCTTGGCCAGGCGCATCTGGCCGCTCATCAGGTCGCGCTGGCGGACGCCCGTGTAGGCCATCACCCGGCCCTGCATCCGTTCGGAGAAGAGCGCGAGCAGCCCTTCGGCGATGCCGAGGACGGGGGCGGCGCCCGCCAGGACGAACACGGGGACCAGGGGGAGGCGGTACATCACGCCGGAGTGGAGGTCCGAGCCCGGCGACCTGCCCTCGGTGAGGTCCAGCAGCGGTACCGAGCGGTGCTCGGGGACGAACCCGTCCCGCACCTCGATGTCGTTGCTCCCGGTGCCCCGCATACCGCTGGTGTGCCACACGTCGTGGACCGTCACGTCCTCGCGCGGCAGCAGGAAGAGCCTCGGCTCGAGGGTGTCGCCGGCGGTGACCAGGGCCATGACCATCACGTGGTCGGCGTGCATGACGCCGCTGCCCCACGACCAGCGGCCGGTCACCACATGGCCGCCGTCCGTCCGCTCGGCCGTGCCCCCGGGCGAGAGCGCGCACGGCACCAGCGCGTACGGCCGGTCGGCCCACACCTCGCGCTGCGTCTCCTCGGGGAAGAGGCCGAGCATCCAGTTGTGCATGGCGTAGATCGCCGTCAGCCAGCCCGTCGAGGCGCAGCCCGCGCCGATCGCCCGGCAGGCGGCCACCAGGGTGTCGAGCTCCCCTTCGGCGCCGCCGAAGCGCTTGGGGACGAGCAGGTCGAAGACCCCGCTGCCGGCCAGGTCGGCGATGGTCTCGTCGGGCAGCCGACGTGCTTCCTCCGCCGCCCGCGCGCGTTCGGCGAGCACCGGCGCCAGGGCGCGGGCCCGGGCGATCACCTCAGTTCCATACTCCATGGTACGGAAACATACTCAGAAGTACGGTTAAGGCCAAGCGAGCGCTTGGCCTCAACCGGACAGGGGTCACCTCGGGCGTGTCACAGGGGGCAGGAGGAGCGGTACTCCTCCACGTCCAGGCTGGTGCCCGGCCCCGGGCACAGGAACTGCGTGTAGCGCGTGTCGACGTCGATGAAGCGCTTCAGCCACGAGATCGAGTACTTGGCGATCGTCGTGTTCGACAGGTTGGGCGCGAAGTGGGTGGCGTTGTTCAGCTCCAGATACGCCTTCTCCGAAGCGGCCGGCAGGCTGTTGTAGAACGGCTCGGAATGGGTGGCGACCGGGGCGATGGTGTCGGCCTCCGCGCCGATGATGAACGTCGGTACGCGGTTCCCCGCCCAGTTCTTGGTGAGGTTCCACGGCGTCATCCCGATCGCGGCCTTCAGCGACGGCCGGTCCTTGGACGCCTCCAGCGTGCCTCCGCCGCCCATGGAGTGACCCATGACGCCCAGGCGCGAGGCGTCGACGCGGGTGCGGACGGAGCTGCGCTGGGTCAGGTAGTCCAGCGCCGCCAGCAACTGGTCGCCGCGGCTGGCGGGCTGGTCCAGCGTGGTGTTGGTGTCGATCGTGAAGACCACGAAGCCCTGCGAGGCCAGGCGCGGCCCGAGCCAGGAGATGCTGGACTGGTAGGCGGTGTAGCCGGGCGAGATGGCGACCGCGCCGAACGTCCCGTCAGCGGTGCTCGTCGGGTAGTAGATCGTCCCGCCGCCGAAGCCGGTGACCGCGAGCGACGACACCGAGGTCT
The DNA here is from genome assembly GCA_023425615.1 of Actinomycetes bacterium. Lineage (GTDB taxonomy): Bacteria > Actinomycetota > Actinomycetes > Streptosporangiales > Streptosporangiaceae > Actinocorallia. Next base: position 939 of record JAFACJ010000371.1, on the reverse strand, counting down.
CCGACACCGCGTACGGGCCGCGGAGCGCCTCGATGCTGCTGTTCGTCGGCGCCGGGCCGCGCTCGTAGGGGTTGGCTGCGGCGTGGGCGGGCTGGGCGGCGACGACACCGGCGACCGCCACGGCCGCGGCGAGCGGCGCCACGCGCAGCGCCTTCAGCTTCTTGCCGAACATGGGGGGCTCCTCTTCTGCCGTGGCCCGCGGCTGTGAGGGGGTGGTGCCGCGGGCCGTGACAGGAGTGTGTGTCGCGCCCCTGCGACGGCGCATCGGGGAAATCACCGGCCGTCTGCTTGACTTGATTGGCACGTGCGAAACAGACGTGGCCGACGAAGGGATGTGACCGTGCCCGACGCGGTGGTGATCGGCGCCGGCCCGAACGGCCTCGTGGCGGCGAACGTCATGGCCGACGTCGGCTGGGACGTGCTGGTCCTGGAGGCGCAGGACGCCCCCGGCGGCGGGGTGCGCAGCGACCGCGGCGTGCACCCCGACCACGTGAGCGACGTGTGCAGCTCCTTCTATCCGCTCGGGGTCGCCTCACCCGCGATCCGCGCCCTGGAACTGGAGAGGTACGGGCTGCGGTGGAGGCACGCCCCCGCCGTCCTCGCCCATCCGCTTCCGGACGGCCGCTGCGCGGTGCTGGAACGCGATCCGGAGCGGACGGCCGCCGGGCTTGAAGCGTTCGGCGCCGGGGACGGGGAGGCGTGGCTGCGGCTCTACCGGCGGTGGCGGGAGATCTCCGACGACGTCCTCGACGCGCTCTTCACACCCTTCCCGCCGGTCCGTCCGGGACTGTCACTGGCGGCGCGGCTCGGTGCCGCCGACGGGCTGCGGATGCTGCGGTTCCTGGCGCTGCCCGTCCGGCGGCTGGGCGAGGAGGAGTTCACCGGCGAGGGCGGCAGGATCCTGCTGGCGGGCTCCGCCCTGCACGCCGACCTGGCCCC
>JAFACJ010000297.1 GCA_023425615.1 Actinomycetes bacterium | reverse complement strand
GAAGGATTCCTCCGCTAGTGCGCATCGTGCTGGTGGGCCCCCCGGGAGCGGGCAAGGGAACTCAGGCCCAGTTCATCGCATCCCATCTGTCGATCCCGAAAATCTCGACAGGTGACATCTTCCGCGCGAACGTCAGTGGCGGAACCGAGCTCGGCGTCCTCGCCAAGCAGTACATGGACAAGGGCGACCTGGTGCCGGACGAGGTCACCGTCGCCATGGTCAGGGACCGCATCGCCCAGCCGGACGCCGTCGGCGGCTTCCTGCTCGACGGGTTCCCGCGCAACGTCCCCCAGGCCGAGACCCTGCGCGAGATCCTGGCCGAAGGCGGCCAGAGCCTGGACAAGGTCCTGGAGCTGGAGGTCGACGAGGACGAGGTCGTGCGCCGGCTGTCGGGCCGCCGCACCTGCGGCCAGTGCGGCAGGATCTGGCACGTCGACTTCGACGAGGGCCGCGACGACATCTGCGATGACTGCGGCGGCCAGCTCTTCCAGCGGGACGACGACAAGGAAGAGGTCGTCAGGCACCGCCTGGAGGTCTACAAGGAACAGACCGAGCCCCTCGTCTCGTTCTACGAGAAGGAGGGCATTCTCGTGGGGATCCAGGCCACCGGAACGGTGGAAGAGGTCACCGCGCGTGCCCTCGCCGCGCTCCGTCCGGAGTAGGTAAGACAGGCAGGAGGGGGGACGGGTGTTCAGAAGGCGGATGCGCATCCAGGTGAAGTCGCCCGAGCAGATCGAGCTCATGCGGGTGGCCGGCCGGCTGGTCGGCGAGACCCTGGCGCTGGTGGCCGCGGCGGTCAAGCCCGGTGTCACCACCAAGGACCTGGACCGGTTGGCCGAGGACAACATCCGCGGCAACGGCGGCATCCCATCCTTCATCGGCGTACCAGGACCGATCACCCCCTTCCCGGCCACTTTGTGCACCTCGGTCAACGAGGAGATCGTCCACTGCATCCCCAGCGACGAGCGGGTGCTGAAGGAGGGCGACGTCGTCTCCATCGACTGCGGCGCGATCGTGGACGGCTGGCACGGCGACGCCGCCGTCACCGTCGGCGTCGGTGAGATCGCCGCGGACACGGCGAAGCTGCTGGAGGTGACCGAAGAGTCCCTGTGGCGGGGCATGGCCGCCTGCAAGGCCGGCGGCAACCTCGGCGACATCGGGCACGCGGTGGAGTCCTACGTACGCTCTCAGGGCCGCTACGGCATCGTCGAGGGGTACGGCGGGCACGGGATCGGCACCGAGATGCACATGGAGCCCTTCATCCCCAACGTGGGGCGCCGCGGCACCGGCATGAAGCTGGGTCCCGGCATGGTGTTCGCGATCGAGCCGATGGTCAACCTCGGCGTCCCCGGCACCGAGGAACTCGAGGACGGCTGGACGGTCGTCACCGCCGACGGCAGGCCCTCGGCGCACTTCGAGCACACCGTTGCGATCACCCCGGAGGGGCCCCAGGTCCTGACGGCACTTGAGGGCTGGCGCGAACGCATCGCAGAATTGCCCTAGTGGATCTGATCGTTCATACGAGGGGGGACGGATGCCGCAGAACCCGGAGATGCGGGCGTCCGACCAGGATCGTGAGCAGTTCGCGGAGATCCTGAGGGAGAACTACGCCCAGGGCCGTCTCACCCAGGAGGAGCTGAACGAGCGCCTCGATGCGGTGTACGAGACAAGGACGCTGGGCGGTCTGCAGGAGATCACCGCGGACCTGCCCGCCCATGACCTCTACGACCTGCCGCTGCCCGCCGGGCAGTCCTCGGTCCCCGTGGCGCGCACGCCGGGGGAGGTCGAGCGGTACGGGGGGCTGCGCGCCGGCTGGGTCGCCTGGGCCACGGTCAACCTGATCTCCCTGAGCACCTGGCTGATCGTCTGCGTGACGAGCGGCCATCTGCTCTACCCCTGGTTCCTGTGGACCCTCGGCCCCTGGGGGGCGGTACTGCTGGCGCGGACCCTGTTCGGGCCGCGCGGTCCCGGGGAGTAGACGGTCAGGCCGTGGCGCGGATCGCGCGGGTGAGCGCGGCGACCAGGACCCGCGGGTCGGGCGCCAGTTCGGGGACGACCTCGCGCAGGGCGAGCCAGCCGTTGACCGCCCGGGTGGTGGGTCCGGCCTCGTCCAGGACGTGATCCTCGACCCCGTACCAGGCGGCGACATGAGACCAGCGCCACAGCCGGTGGGTCTCGGGCGGCGGGAAACCACCGGGGCCGCGCTGGCCGGTGCTCGCCATCCGCACCGACTCGAAGGTGCGGCCCACCCGCTCGGCGATCTCCCGCAGGGCCAGCAGGGGGTCGGCCTCGGCCCGGCGGACGGCGATGCCGGGGACCGCTGCCTCGACCGCGGTGATCACGTCGATCATGGCCGCTGCCAGGGACGGAGCGTCCCAGTTGCAGCGGGCGTGGCCGGGTCCAGCCACCTCCGCGGCGGAGCGGACGCAGGCGACGGTGACGTATCCTTGGGTGCGTTCGAACAATGGATCGAGCTCATGCTCGAAGACTGGTCTGGTGAGGACCAGTTCGAAGTCATAAGCCGCCATGATGGAAACGTACAACGCCCGGGCGCGGTGTGAAAGCCGGTATGTGTTACGGCTCCGCTCGCGTCGCTGCTCACGACCCGCGCGATTTCGTAATCGCGGGCTTGTCGCGTAGACTCATCATTCGGTCCAGTGTCGGATCATGTATGTCCCTGTGGTGCGAGGTAATTCGAACATTATTTCGACTCCGGGGGCGGATCCGCATCAAGGCGCTCCGGCTGGGTGTCGGAGCGGCTGGACATCCCTGGGAAGGGCCTCGCTCAGAACTGCTGTCAGCGGTCGTGCGCGGGCTCGGTCCGGGGGGATACAGACGAAACCGATCAGCGAAGCGCGGAGGCCATGGCCAAGAAGGAAGGCGCCATCGAGATCGAGGGCGTTGTCATCGAGTCCCTCCCGAACGCCATGTTCCGAGTGGAGCTCGATAACGGGCACAAAGTCCTCGCGCACATCAGTGGCAAGATGCGGATGCACTACATCAGGATCTTGCCGGATGACCGGGTCGTGGTGGAGCTCTCTCCCTATGACCTGACTCGGGGTCGGATCGTCTACCGGTACAAGTGATCATCCAACCGGCTGGGGGTGCTTTTTCCGCTGTGGCAGGCGGAAACGACCCTTGCTCATACAGCTAGGAGACCCAGTGAAGGTCAAGCCGAGCGTCAAGAAGATCTGCTCCAAGTGCCGCGTCATCCGCCGGCACGGCCGCGTCATGGTGATCTGCCAGGACCCGCGGCACAAGCAGCGCCAGGGCTGACGTCCGCCGACGCGCGACGACAACTGAACAACTGACAACATGCCGCAATTCGCCACGTCCCCCGTATCCCGGGGGATACGGGCGAGTGACCCCCGGTCGGAGGCCGGGGCCCGACCTGGGCAGGGACGGGGACGCGGCAGGTAGGACCTCCGCCGACCGAAAGGACACTGCCCGACATGGCACGTCTCCTCGGTGTCGACCTCCCGCGCGAGAAGCGCCTTGAGGTCGCACTGACCTACATCTACGGCATCGGCCGCACCCGGGCGCTGGAGACCCTCAAGGCCACCGGCGTCAGCGGTGACCTGCGGGTCCACCAGCTCACCGACGCCGCGCTGATCCCGCTGCGCGACTACATCGACGCCAACTTCAAGATCGAGGGCGACCTGCGCCGCGAGGTGCAGGCGGACATCCGCCGCAAGATCGAGATCGGGTGCTACCAGGGCATCCGGCACCGCAAG
>JAFACJ010000282.1 GCA_023425615.1 Actinomycetes bacterium | reverse complement strand
CCTTGACCGCTTCGTCGTGCGCGATGACGGCCGGGTCGGTGGTCGGCGCGTGGAAGAACGGCGCAGCCCGGGTGCCGGGGCGCGAGGTCACGTAGCCGGGGCCGTAGCCCTGCCCGGCGAAGCGCGGGTCGCGGTTCGCGGGGTACAGGTCCGCCACGATGCCGAGCGAGGCGCTGCCGAACGGTCCCGGGTGGGCCATCCCGGTGAGCACGAGCCTGTCGATGCCGGGGAATCCGGCGGCGGCCTTCATGGCGATACTCGATCCGAGGGAGTGCCCGATCACCGTCACCGTGCCGAGGCCCTGGTCCGCGGCCCACTCCACGACCTGGCGCAGCACGTGCGCGTCGGCGGCGACCGTCACCTCGGCCGCCGCCGGACGGCTGCTGTCCCCGGTTCCCTGCCGGTCGTAGGTGAGCGCCGCCCTGCCCGCGGCGAGGGTCTTGCGCACGTAGGAGTACTTCTCCGGTTCGAGCCCCCAGCCCCAGTACGTCCCGTTGTAGGTGCTTCCGTGGACCAGCACGTCGACGCACGCCGGCTCCTCCTCGGGCAGGCACAGCCGCACCGCGACCTCCCACGACGGCGCCGCGCCGGGCTCCGGCGCTGCCTTCAGCCGGTGCGCGGCGCACCCTGCGGTGGTCTCTGCCGAGACCGGTGCGGCGAGCGACACCACCGCGACGAACACGGCCAAGACGATGCGCACGGACACGATGGGGCTCCTTGGTCCCGGCCGCCCTGGAGGCGGTGAGCGACCACAAGTGTCCGCACGCGACCCGCATCGGATAATGCCATGAGATGTCGCGTTAATCACCTTTTCGGCCTAGCGACGGTGGATTCTCCAAAGAGCTACTGGAACCTGTTAGGTTTCGAGGCCCACCACAAGTCCGGAAGGAACGCCGATGTCCTGCCGCGCGGGATCAGGAAGAACTCGAACGCGAGGTAGGCGCTGCGCTCCGAGCCTTTCTCGGGTCTGCTTGCAGAGCCCCTCGTGCGAAGTAGTCCCCGCGATGATCTTCCTGATCACGGCGTCGACGCATGGGCTTCGCCCTGCTCAAAGGACCTCGGCGGAATGCGGTGTGTCCAGGCACGTGAGATCGATCGAGTCCCCGGCTTGCGGATCACCCGGAGATTCCTCTGGGCTTTGAATTGCCGCCGACCGATGACAGTGGCGAAGCAGGACATGCCCGAAAGCGAACGGTATGAGGGTGTCCCTCGACGGCCCACGGGAGAGCGGCCCGGATCGCGTACTGGCCGTTCTCGGCCAGGGCGGTAGGAGCCGGGTCCTGCCGCAGCAGCGTACGGCAGGCGGCTGTCTCGACGAAGTACGTGCTGGATGACCCGGAAGGCCCCGGCTTTCGACGAAGTCTCGAATTTAGGCCGCATCTGTACGCACATCGTCCACGAGCATTCGATCGAGGAGGCAGGCAGTGGAGACGACAGACCAGGCGCCGGAGCCGAGCGCGGAGATCGAAGCGGCGGCGACGGCCGAGAGACTCGGGCGGCGGCGGGCGTCCTACGGTCCCTGGTCCCGGACCGCGATGTTCGGAACGCGCACCAACGTCGTGCTGGCCCTGGGGGCCCTTCCCTTGATCGCCTGGACCGCGCTCAGCGATCTCTACCTCCTGGTGATCGGTGTGCCCGTCTTCGGGGTCGGGCTGCTCGTGCTGGTGACGAACCGCCTCGTCGATTCGCGCAACGCCCGACGCGAACTGCACATCTTCGACCAGGGGCTCGTCCTCGGTGTCTCCGGCGTGCCCCGGAACGTCTTCCGCTGGGACTCGATGACGGTCCTGCAGGACCTCATCAGGCATCAGTCGTACGGCGGGATCGTCACCCACTCCTACATCCTGCGACGGCCGGACGGCGCCAAGGTCCTCATCGGCAAGGAGTTCTTCCACCCCGAGGTGTGGGGGCCGCAGATGCAGCAGTTCGTGGCCGCTGCCCAGGCCCCGCAGGAACTCCAGCGGATCAACACGGGCGAGACGGTCGCGTTCGGCCCCCTCAAGCTCACCCGGGAAGGCGTTCACGACGGCCGCCGCAGCGCACGCTGGGCCGACGTCGACCTGAAGGTCTCGGACGGCGACATCACCATCACGGGCGAACGGAACAGATTCCTCGCCTACCGCTCGATCAGCACCATCCCGAACTTCTACGTCTTCCTCACCCTGGCCCGCCACCTCATGGGTTCCCGCTGACCCAACGGCAGCCGGAGCTGAGGACTTCTGTGATGTTGCACCGAAGGCCCGCAACAGGCGGTGGGCGGATCGCTCCGGTTTGCGGTTTCCGGCCGAGTAGCCGTGTGCTTCTCGAGACTTGGTGTGTTTCGTGTGTTCGTTGGACGGAGAGTGCTGATGAGGGTTCTGTCGGGGCGTTACGAATTGCTGGAGCCGTTGGGTCGGGGCGGGATGGGAGTGGTGCACCGGGCCCATGACCGGGAGCTGGATCGGGTCGTGGCGGTCAAGGTGCTGCCGGTGGAGATGCTGCGCAGCGCGGACTCCCGGGCTCGGTTCCGTCGGGAGGCGCGGGCGGCGGCCGGCCTGGCGCACCCGAACATCGCCGTCGTCTACGACATCGGCGAGGATTCCGGAGGCGAGGAGCCGGTTCCCTACCTGGTGATGGAGTTGGTGGAGGGCGAGACGCTCGCGGACCTGCTGCGCCGGGAACCGCCGACGCCGAGTGAGGCCGGGCAGGTCGTCTTGGCCGTCCTGGAGGCGCTGGAGCACAGCCACGGGCGGGAGGTCGTGCACCGCGACATCAAGCCCGCGAACATCATGGTGCGGCGCTCCGGCGGTCGGATGACGGTGAAGGTGATGGACTTCGGGATCGCCAAACTGCTCTCGGAGACCGCCACCCGGCTGACCGCCACGGGGATGCTGATCGGCACCCCGTCCTACAT
>JAFACJ010000257.1 GCA_023425615.1 Actinomycetes bacterium | reverse complement strand
GGTCGGCGACGGTCACGCCCGGCGTCACCGCCCCGGCGCGCTCGGCGTGCCGCAGCAGCGGGTCCGCCGCCCCGGCGAGCCTCACCGAGCAGGCGCTCACGTGTTCCGGGTCGTCCTTCCCGTCGGGGACCAGCGCGTCGGCCATGCCCCGCGCGGAGGCGGCGTACGTGGTGAGCGCGCCCAGCCAGTCCAGGAGCGCGGCCCGCGCGTCGGCGGCGCCGGACAGCTCCGCGGCCTTGGCGCACAGGGCCTCTACCCGCTCGTGGAACACCGCCTCCAGCAGCGAGCGCCGGCTGGGGAAGTGCCTCCGCACGGTGGCCGACCCGACTCCCGCGACGCGGGCGATCTGCTCCAGGGAGGCGTCGGCGCCGTGCGCGGCGACCTCCTCCTCGGCGACGGCGAGGATCCGCGCGTAGTTGCGCCGGGCGTCCGCGCGCCGGACGGTCATGGCGTCATCTCCGAACTTGCTAAGTGGCGGGGCCCTCCGTATCATACCCGAATGTAAGTGGCGGGCCCCGCCACTTAGTTTCGGAATTCGCACGCGACCTCGGCCTCCCCCTCACCGCCTTCGAGACCTGGGCGCGCACCCGCCTGCGCCATGACCACGGATGAAACAGTGCAAAAACCAGCCCAATTCACCAAAGACCCAGCTAGCGGACACTTAGCCTTACAGCACCCGTTAATTCACGGTTAAATCGGCAATTCAAACGAATAAAACGCCCCTGAGCTGCGCTAACGTCGCCCCGTGCTGATCTCTCCTCATGAGCAGGAACGGCTGCTCATCCATGTGGCCGCGCAGGTGGCGCGCGAGCGCCGGGCGCGGGGGCTGCTGCTCAACCATCCCGAGGCGACCGCGCTGATCGCCGTGCACGTGCTGGAAGGGGCGCGGGACGGGCGGACCGTCGCCGAGCTCATGGAGTCGGGGCGGACCGTGCTCGGCCGCGAGGATGTCATGGAGGGCATCCCCGAACTGCTGGACTCGGTGCAGATCGAGGCGACCTTTCCCGACGGCACCAAGCTCGTCACCGTCCACAGGCCGATCCCGTGAGCGGGGGCGCGGTGGAGGGCGGCGGGTTCGCCCCGGGGCAGGTCGTCGTCGGGGACGAGCCCGTCGCGCTGAACCCGGGCCGCGAGCGGCTCGCGCTGACCGTCGAGAACACCGGCGACCGGCCCGTGCAGGTCGGTTCGCACTACCACTTCGCGCAGGCCAACCCGGCTTTGAGCTTCGACCGTGACGCCGCGCGCGGATACCGGCTCGACATCCCTGCGGGGACGGCCGTGCGGTTCGAGCCCGGCATCACCCGAGAAGTGTCACTGGTGCCCCTGGCCGGGGCGAGGGTGGTCCCCGGCCTTCGGCTCGAAGGAGGGCTCGATGGCTGAGATCTCACGCGCGCGGTACGCCGCGCTGTACGGGCCGACGGCCGGCGACCGGATCCGGCTCGCCGACACCGACCTGTTCATCGAGGTCACCGAGGACCTGGCGCGCGGCGCGGGGGCCGGCGACGAGGCGGTGTTCGGCGGCGGCAAGGTCATCCGCGAGTCGATGGGGCAGGCCCGCGCCACCCGCGCCGAGGGCGCCCCCGACCTGGTCATCACCGGTGTGGTCATCCTCGACCACTGGGGCGTCGTCAAGGCCGACGTGGGGGTGCGCGACGGCAGGATCGTCGCCCTCGGCAAGGCCGGCAACCCCGACATCATGGACGGGGTGCACCCGGATCTCGTGATCGGCCCGTCCACCGAGGTCCTGGCCGGGAACGGCAAGATCCTCACCGCGGGCGCCGTCGACTCCCATGTCCACTTCATCTGCCCGCAGCTCATCGAGGAGGCGCTCGGCGCGGGCGTCACCACCCTCATCGGCGGCGGCACGGGCCCGGCCGAGGGCACCAAGGCCACCACCGTCACCGGCGCCTGGTACCTGCACCGGATTCTGGAGTCGCTGGACTCCTGGCCGGTGAACGTGGCGCTGCTCGGCAAGGGCAACACCGTCTCCGAGCCCGCCCTGTGGGAGCAGCTCAAGGCCGGCGCGTCGGGCTTCAAGCTGCACGAGGACTGGGGCACCACGCCCGCGGCGATCGACGCCTGCCTGCGGGTCTGCGACGCCTCCGGCGTCCAGGCGGCGCTGCACTCCGACACCCTGAACGAGGCGGGCTACGTCGAGTCCACGCTCGGCGCGATCGCGGGCCGGTCCATCCACGCCTACCACACCGAGGGCGCCGGAGGCGGGCACGCGCCCGACATCATCACCGTCGCCGCGCACCCCAACGTGCTGCCCTCCTCGACCAACCCGACGCGGCCGCACACCGTCAACACCCTCGACGAGCACCTCGACATGCTGATGGTCTGCCACCACCTCAGCCCGTCGGTGCCCGAGGACCTGGCGTTCGCCGAGTCGCGCATCCGCCCGACCACGATGGCCGCCGAGGACGTCCTGCACGACCTGGGCGCCATCTCGATCATCGGCTCGGACTCCCAGGCCATGGGCCGCATCGGCGAGACGGTCCTGCGCACCTGGCAGACCGCGCACGCCATGAAGGCGCGCCGCGGCGCGCTGCCGGGCCTGGCCGACAACCTCCGCGCCCGCCGCTACGTCGCCAAGTACACGATCAACCCGGCGATCGCGCACG
>JAFACJ010000229.1 GCA_023425615.1 Actinomycetes bacterium | reverse complement strand
GTGATGGCCTTGGCAGCGCGGGCGGAGCGGAGTGTGGCAGGGGTGGTGGGCTGGGTGGTCAGGTCGGGCACGGGCTGCTCTCCGGCTGGTCGGGCGGAAGGGTCGGTGAGGGGGAGAGGCAGCAGGGGCGAGGTGAAGGCTGCGGAGACCTTCAGCAGCCAGGCCACTTCGCTGGGGAGGTCGGGGGAGGGTTGTTCTGTCTCCTGGCCACGGAGGGGGTGGTGGGGGAGTTGGTCGGTGCGGTAGGCGTGGAGGGCGGAGGCCAGGAGGGTGCCTTCAACGGCGGCATGGAGGTCTTGGCCGGCGAGCCCTGCGGTCTGGGCGGCTTGGCGGGCTTGGTGGGCGACGCGGGCGTCTCGGTAGGGGGCCAGGGAGAGCTGGGCGTCGCGGATTTCGATGACGCGGCGGTAGAGCTTGTTGGTGACGCGGTGGTCGTAGGAGTCGAGCACGATGTGGGGGAGTGCTTGGACCAGGGCGCTCCACAGTGGTTTGAGGCGTCGGTGGGAGCGGTGCTGGTGGAGGCGGTCCGCCAGGTGGGCTCCCCACGCGCCGATGGTGAGGCCGGTGACGATGAGCAGGCCGGCCAGTGCGGCCAGGAGCGGGCCGATGATGCGCTCGGAGCCGAGGGTGGGCAGTTTCCAGAAGCGGGAGAGGGCGAAGGAGGCTTTGTAGAGGCAGTAGAGCAGTGCGGTGCCGCTTCCGGCGGAGATCAGGCGCAGGCCCAGTTGCAGTGCTGGGGTGCGGGCTTGGGGGGAGTAGCGCCAGGACATCTGGAGTACGTCGAGCATGACGAGGCCCAGGTAGGTCAGGTAGATGAGCAGGTAGGCCACGACGGGGCCTTTGTCGGCGTGGACGTTGACGAAGTCGTCGTGGCCGGGGAGTCGTGCGCTCAGGAGGAGTACGCCCATGGACAGGATCGCGGTCAGCAGCAGCGCGATGCGTCGTCGGAGGTTGGGGAGCGGGGAGCCTTCCAGGCGGGTGAAGTGGGCCAGGACGGTCTGGATGCTGCAGCAGGCCGCCAGGGTGCAGCTGTTGCCGAGCCACCGTGCGGCGTTCTCCACTCCGAGTAGTCCGTCGATGAGGGGACGGGAGGAGTTGGCCAGGAGGAAGAAGGCCATGCCCAGCAGCCCGAGGGTGGAGCAGGTGCCACGCAGGGTCGGTGAGGTGGGGTCGTGGCGTAGGTGGCGCAGCTTGTAGGCGGTTGCGAGCCAGCAGAAGAACGCCAGGGTGTAGAAGAGGTGGCTCATCGCAGCCACCCTCGGGAACGGCCCCATGCGTTCTCGACCCGGTCGAGGACGTGGGCTGAACTCGGGAGAACATGGAGGGCCGACGGGGAGCTGCGGTGGGCCTGTTGAAGGAACAGCGAGGCGAAGATCTCGGCTTCGCGTTCTTCTTCGGTCGTGTAGGCCGCCCGGCAGAGGACTCGCTGGACCAGGCGCGGGTCGAGGTCGGGGAACAGGAGCGACCCGAGTGCGGAGATAGGGACGCTGCTCTTGTGCTCGAAGAGCATGTGCCCGATCTCGTGGACGATGATGTGCTCGCGGTGCAGCGGCGTGGTGCCGGTCAGGCAGTAGATGTAGTCCGCGGTCGCGGTGCTGACCAGCGCACCGCAGGGGAGTTCGGTGGCCGGTCGGTCGACGTTGATCTGCTCCAGGTGGATACGGCGCCCTCGTCGGCTTTGAAAGCGACCGAGGAACTCCTCCATGTTGAAAGGGGACGGGATCACCCCTTCTCGGCGAAGCCGTGCGATCAGGCTGCTGCATCTACGGGCAGTGGCCTTTGAAGCCCCATGCCTCTGCGTCTTCGTCACCCTCTCGATGAGCCTTATCCGAACGGCGTGCGAGCGAATACTGCTCGAATACGGAGAGTTGCAGCCCGGTCCTCCTAGTGTCAACTTTCAGGGCTGTGCGACCCCCGTTGGATTTCTTCGATGCGAGCGGTTTTTACTATCAGCTCGGCCACCATCTCCTGCCCCTCGGGTGAGAGGTCGAAAAAGGTGCGGAGTTGGGCGCTGCGGATGTCCGCATCGCGAAGAACGGAGAGTAGTTCGATCTGATCTCTGATGTTCCCGGACGCATCCTCTTGGAAGAAGTAGGAGGGGTTTACCCCGAAAAACTTGGCTACTCCTTCCAAGACTCGCTTGGTCGGGTTGTCGGACTTCCCGGTGCGGAGTTTCCACAGGGTGTTGTGCGAGACCTTCTCCCCGGTGAGATGCTCTATGCCCTCCGCGACCTCCTGCAGGGAGTAGGGGCCGCGGCCGGTCGGGTGCACGGTCCTGAACAGGAGGTCGATCTTATCTGCCAAATCGTACTTGTCGCCCGTTGTCGTTTCTTGTGTAGGTGGAATGCTGTTCGTCATCTGTGTCCACTGTTTCTTTTCACCTAGAATCCAAGACACACATGATGGTGTCTCGGATAGGTGATTGACAACCCTGCTTCGCCGTTTCTACTCTCTCGATCATCCACATCACTCAAAGGTGAAACCGTTGGGCTGGTTTCTCGCGCCAGGGTGATGTAGATCGCCGGGAAGGGGAGGGATGATTCAGGAAATCAGTGCATGGTCCCTAGTCGTGTCCGATAAGGGGAGCGATGTCCCGAAAGCTGTTGCATCGAGGGGAGGGGCGGAGATGCTGGAATATTCGTTTGCCTTGTCGCAGGGAGAAGAACCTGAGAGCCCTGAACGGGGCAGTTCATACTCGCGGGCCGAATTCGCACTCCTTGAGCTCTTCGTTCGTGCAAGGGCAGTAGGGGAGCCCGGATCGAGAGCTGTGGACGTCAGGAGAGCTCTCCTGACGAACCTCCTCATCACCGACTCGGAGCGGACACGGGTGGTCGTGGACCGACACGAGTTGGGCCGCCTGTTCGACAGGTACCTGGATGACATCGCCTGGGAGGTCTTCGCTCCCCGCCTCCAACTCTGTGACTTCTTGGAAGACGCCATCGAATATCTGCAGGTAGCGACGGCGCAGACCAGTGAAAGAACCGGTGGTTGGAGCCCCTGCATCTGCTGGTTCACGACCCCGGACGTCGACTTCGACGTGGTCCTGCAAACCCTTCAGCACGCGCGGAACCATCAGTTCGCCGGGCTCGTGCTGGGCTCCTGGCCCCACGGGCCGGCCGTCTACGTCCTTGAGGACACCACACGCCCGCACGGCCTTGAACTGGTGCGCGGCACCCCGACCATGACCGAGGAGGAGGCGTTCTGCGCCTTGTCCTCATGCCGTACTTGATCTTGTTCCGATCACCGACGACGAATCGACTCAAGGAGGTCCGATTCCATGGACGACACGACGAGCGAGCTCCGCAGCGAGCTCGGTATCGCAGCAGGCATGCTCAGGCGACTGAGGATGATGGCCCACGCGAAGCTGAAGACTCCGGGCAACGCGGTGCGATGGGGACCAGTGGACCTTGAGGCCACGAACGCACTCGACTCATTGAGCACAGCGCCGACGTTCCCGACGGATGCCGAGGAGAGCCAGGAGACCAGCATCCGAGTCGTGGAACTGGCCACTCAGGTAGCGGTTTCCGTAAAGAAGGCCGTAGAGCTGGCCCGTACCCCCGAGGACAAGCTCGCCTGTCTGGACGCGGCAGTGCACGTGAGCCGACTACAGAGAGCCCTGCTGTAGATGAAGGCGACCTTCGGGGATCTGCTTGCCGTCGCTGATGTGCACTGGGCGGAGACGACGGAATGGCTTGGGCCACCGGAGCTGTCATGGCAAGTACAAGACCACTCGACGCTCGGCGAGCTCAGTCAGGTCGCCTTGGTCCTGGCGAGATACGCCGAGCGAGCGGGAACGGGTTTCAGCCCCCAAGGACGAGGGACCGCAGTGGAGCAGAGAGCCAGACTCTGCGCGGCTTCGCTGAGGGATGCCGCTTCAGCCCTCCAAGAGGGCGAAGAGGACTCCCCGGAGTACTGCGACCTGGCTCGAAGCCTGTTCATGGCCCGCCAAGCGATGGGCTGCGGGTTGGACCTGTTGTCGACGCATTTCGAGGTGGACGCGGGAAGGCTGCTTCCCGTCACCGCCCAGAGCAAGCTCATCTCCAGCACGTCGAGCGCTGAATGGCTGTTGGCGACCGTGGACGGCTACGCCGGTCAGCTGCTGGAGATCGTCGAGAAGGCAGGTAGGAGGGAAGCGACGGCCAGCTTGGCCGAAGCGCTCCGGCACGCGAAGAGCAGGTCGAATCCAGAAGACCAAGGGCTGCGGGCCATGACCATGCCCGAACCTGGACCGGCACCCGAAACACGCGTCGATGTTCCCGAACCGCTTCCCGAACGGATACCGCTGCGAGGAGGAGAAGGAAGAGAGCGGGCTCTCGCCGGAATCCGAGCGAATACCCGTTGGCTACAGGCATCGGGTGCGCCGGAAAGCGCGCGGACATGGAGGTCTTTGGCGACGTCGATGCTGATGACCAGCGAGATCAGTGGACAGCTCTTGCGTCTGCTGATGGCACGGTGCCGCCAGCTCGGTCTATCGGAGGCCCTGGACGCCTTGGCGGAGGCGGAGGCGATGGTCGGGGAGCTGACCGATCAATGGACCGAACTCGCCGCTCTATGGCGAGAGGTCTCCTGCGACCGGCGGGCTCGACTGGACCAGATGATGGTCGATGCGGGCGAGTTGGTGGTCAGACTCGGCCAGTTGGCATATGCGGACCGGGAATGGAGACCGAGCGCCAACGCCGTGGCCAGACTGGTCCGACCGCAGGTACTCGCCCCCGGTGCCGTTGACGTGCGCATGATCGCGCAGACCGTGGAAGGTGTCGCCAAAGTACCGGTAGCGGTGGCATCAAACGCCCTGACCCATCTGAAGGCAGGCAGGCCAACGGGACTGACCCCACAAGGCGAAGCCCAGATGAAGCTACGCCACGAACGGCTCTGCCTGCACTACCTCCAGGCACGGAACATCGCCGCTGAAGCCCAGAGGATGCTCGGGAAAGCGACACGGTCCTTGGACTCACCGAACGAGCAGAGGCCAGGACGTCTGGCCGCGGAGAGCTTCCCTCTTCCGGCCAGAGAAACACTCGGTATCGCCGGGCCAGGAGAAACACGGGCAAGGAGCGGCAGCACGAAAAAGGGCCCTCGCCTGGCACCCGGCTGAGCTTTTCCGCAGAGGGCGGCTGCGCCGGGCAAGAGATACATAAATGGACCTTAGCGCCGGACCGGGCACGGTCCGGCTTGAGGAGGGGACCGAGCGCGGTCCCTGGAGGAGGTCGTGTTCGTCGAAGCGAAACCGTCTCGCCGACGCCGCTCGCGGCAGCAGGAGAAGCGCCGGCGACAGGTCAAGATGCTTTTCAACGAGGAGGAGTACGCGGCGTTCTCGGCAGCCGCCGAGCGCCAAAAGCTGTCGAACGGCGCCTACGGAGCTCAGGTCTGCATGGCCCACGTTCGGGGCCTGAACTCCGTGGAGCACGAGGTCATGCGTGATCTGCTGAGATCGCTCATGCTGACGGCCGTCCAGGTCCGGAAAATCGGGGTGCTGTTCAACCAGGTGGTGGCCAGGTTGAACGCGACAGGCGAGCAGTCGGAGCGGCTCACGCTGTATGCGGCGGCTGCCGATCGAACGTTGCGGAAGGTCGACGACCTCGCAGTCCGGGTGAGGGCACGCCTACGGTGATCGGAAAGGTGATGCGCGGCAGGCGGGTCCAGGGCCTGATCCGCTATTTGTTCGGTCCGGGAAACCGCGGTGAACACCACGACCCGCATATGGTGGCCGGCTTCCGGCCGACCGGGGACCTGGAACCACCCCGGATGCCTGACGGGCGGCTGGACTTCCGGGCGTTGGACGAGCTGATGGTGCAGCCCCTGGCGATCCTCGGAGAGCGAGGGTTGAACAAGCCGATATGGCACTACCCCATCCGAGCGCATCCGGACGATCCCATCCTCTCGGATGAGCAGTGGGCGCAGATCGCCCAAGAGGTCATGCACGCCACCGGCCTGGCAGGAAAGGGCGACGACGGAGGCTGCCGCTGGTTCGCCGTACGACACGCCGCAGACCACATCCATCTCGTCGCCACCCTGGCCCGACAAGACGGCGCATACCCTCACGTCCGTAACGACGCCTTCAGAGCTCGCGAAGCACTACGCCGGATCGAACGGAAATATGGCCTGGTGCGGACGGCGCCGGCGGACCGGACGGCAGCCAGACGACCGAGCCGGGGAGAACAGGAGAAAGCCGCACGCCATCGGCGCCCCGATACACCTCGGGCATCGCTGCGACGGCACGTCCTCACCTGCGCCGCCGGCGCCCGCAGCGAGGAGGAGTTCTTCAGCCGCCTGCGTGATGAAGGCGTCTTGGTCAAGCTCAGACACAGCCATCGTGCCCCGGAACAGATCACCGGCTACGCCGTCGCACTCCCCGACGACACCAACAGCGCCGGTCAGCCGATCTACTTCAGTGGAGGACGCCTAGCCCCGGACCTGACGCTGCCCAAACTCCGAAGCCGCTGGCCATCCACTTCATCCGGAGCCGATCCGGACGGGCCGCAGCGCCATCCGCTCTCCGGAGCGCACCTCTCGGCTGCCACGGCCAAGGCCGTCCTACGGCAGACCGTACAGACCTGCGCAGCCCAAGCCACGGGGATCGAGGACTTCTTCCACCGCCTGGACCAGTCGGGCCTACTCCTGCGCATCCGTCACAGCGAACGAAATCCCGGCCAGGTGACCGGCTACGCTGTGACGCTCCCAGACCATCCGCGCTGGTACAGCGGCGGCCAGTTGGCCGACGGCCTGACACTGCCCAAACTCGCACGCTCCTTCGGCCGACCGGATCCAGAGCCGAGTTTCACGCACGAGGAGCTCCAAGCGATCTATGACGATGCCGCCAGAGCCGCCGACCACGCCGGTGAACAGATCCGCCGCTGTCTCGTCCTCAACCCCCAAGCGGCCCGCGATGCCGCTTGGGCGGCATCCGATGTCCTGCACGTCGCGGCCCGAACCACCGGCAACCCGCATCTGCACCGTGCCGCACGCGTCTATGACCGTGCGG
>JAFACJ010000225.1 GCA_023425615.1 Actinomycetes bacterium | reverse complement strand
GCCCACCGCCGAGCGCAGCCCCGCCAGCGCCGCCCTGGCCGAGGTGGTGGCGCCGTACAGGTCGGGTGCCTCCGGACCGACGACCACGGGCCCTGGACCGAACTTCGCAGACAGGAGCTGGGCCGCGGCCAGGGGGTCCTCCGCCCCGCCGACGATGACGATCAGCCGGTGCCCCTGCACCCCCGACAGGACGTCGACGCGCAACCGCCGCGCCGACAGCCGGATCTGGTCGGCGATCGCCTCGGGATCCTCCTCGGGCGCGTGCCCGGCCAGCACCACCACCGGCTTGGTCGTCCAGCCCAGCGCCGCCGCCCACGAGTGCAGGCCGTCGTCGCCGTCACCGCGCAGCAGCGAGTCCACGACCAGCGCCTCGAGCCGGGCGTCCCAGGCGCCCCTGGTCTCGGCGGCCCGCGCGTAGACCTGGGCGGCGCTGAAGGCCACCTCCCGGGTGTAGCGCAAGATCGCCTCGCGCAGCTGTGCCTCGCCGCCGGGCGCCGCCAGATCGTGCAGCCTGGTCTCCACCACCTCGCTGATCACCCGGACCATGTCCACGGTGTGCTGCAGCCGGATGGTGCGCATCATCTCGCGCGGCGCGGTGGCGAAGACCTCACCGCCCAGGGCCACCCGCGTCCTCTCCCCGCCACGGAACCAGTCGACGAACGCGGCGATCGACGTCTGGGCGACGAGGCCGATCCAGGAGCGCTGCTCGGCCGGCATCCGCCGGAACCACGGCAGCCGCTCCTCCATCCTGGCGAGTGCGGCGGTGCCGAAGGTGCTCAGCGCCGTCTCCAGACGCCGGGTCGTCTGTTCCCGAAGATCCTGGTTGCCGCCCGCGGCGTCGTTGCTCACGGAACCAAGAGTGCCATCCCCCGCCGACCCGCTGAACCCTCCACCGCGCCGGTGTCGCTTTCTCATGACGCTCCCGGCCCGGCACTCAGGCGCCTTTCACGGCGGCCTCATCCGGCCAAGGAAAAGTCAAGTCTTCTTCAGACACTGTCACCGATCCCCACCGCGCGGTGACGCTCCGCCATGGTGGGGAGGCGCGATTTGAGAAGGGAACCGGAATGGAACGGCCGATCTTCGTCGTCGGATGCCCTCGCTCGGGCACCACCCTGCTCCAGCTCATGCTGCACGCCCATCCCAGGATCGCCATCCCTCCCGAGACCCGGTTCCTGCTGCCCGCCTACTACCGGCGCGCGGAGTTCGGCGATCTGCGCATCGCAGCCAACCGGCGCAGGCTCGGCGAGTGGATCGCGGGCACCCGCGGGCACCAGTTCCCCGACCTGGGCCTGGACACCGCCGAGACGGTGCGGCGGGCCGAGACCGCGCCGCCCACGCTCGGCTCGGTGCTCGGCACCGTCTTCCGCGAGTACGCACGCAAGCACGGCAAGCCGCGCTGGGGCGACAAGCGGCCCGGCTACATCCAGCACCTGCCCGAGCTCTTCCGGCTCTTCCCCGACGCCCAGGTGGTGCACCTGATCAGGGACGGCCGTGACTGCGTCGGCTCGCTCAAGGGCATGCCGTGGTGGGAGCACGGCACCTTCCACGCCGCGGCAACCTGGGCGCAGGCCATCGACGCCGGGCACGAGGCGGCGCAGCACTGCCCCGACGGCTCCTACTACGCGCTGCAGTACGAGCACCTGGTGGACGAACCCGCCGCCCAGCTCACCGAGCTGTGCGAGTTCCTGGGCGAGCAGTACGACCCGGCCATGCTCCACCCCGAGGAGGTGGCCTCGATCACCCCCCGGCGCAAGAAGCACCACGCCCGCACGCACCAGGACGTCGACGACACGGCGGTCCGCGCCTGGCAGGAGCGGCTGGAGCCGTGGGAGGTGCAGCTGTGCGAGCACGTCCTGGGCGAGCGCCTGCGCGCCTACGGCTACCGCCTGTCGGGCCTCGGCCGTCCCCCCGCCCGCGTCCTGGCCCGCTACGCCCGCGCCCTGGCCGGATACCGGCAGGCGGCCCTGCGCCGCGACTTCAAGGACGGCTGGCACCGCCTGCTGTCCGACGACGACCTGTCCTGCCGCCTCGACGACGACCAGGACCTCCTCCCCACCACCTGACCACACACCTCCGGGCCGCGCCACCCGACCGCGCCGCCTGACCGCGTACCACCCGGACCGTGTGCTGTCCGAGCCGCGTACCGTCCGGGCCGCGTACCGTCCGGGCCGGTGCCCGTCGGCAGCCGAAGGGGCCGGTGACCATGGAGGTCACCGGCCCCTTCGCGTGTGGTGTCCGGGTCAGGCGGCCCCGCCGGACTCCTCCGGGGCGTTGGCGCCGGAGACCGCCGCCACGCCCTGGTCGAGGCCGTAGCGGGTGATCGCCTGCTGGAGCACCTCGTGCTTGATCTCGCCGCGCTTGACCAGGCGGGTGAGGACCGCCAGCACGATGGACTGGGTGTCCACGTGGAAGAACCGGCGGGCGGCGGCGCGGGTGTCGGAGAAACCGAACCCGTCGGTGCCCAGCGAGGTGTAGTCGCCCGGCACCCAGGGCGCGATCTGGTCCTGCACGGCCCGCATGAAGTCGCTGACCGCCACGATCGGCCCCTGGACGTCCGACAGGCGGCGCGTCACGTACGGGACCATCTGCTCCTTCTCGGGGTTCAGCATGTTGTACGTGTCGCAGTTCATCGCCTCGCGGCGCAGCTCCGTCCAGGAGGTCGCCGACCAGACGTCCGCCGACACGCCCCACTCCTCGGCCAGGATCTGCTGCGCCTCCAGGGCCCAGCGGCCCGCCACGCCCGAGGACAGGATCTGGGCGCGCGGGGCGTCCTCCTCCAGCGCCGGGCCGTCGGCGAACTTGTACAGACCCTTCAGCAGGCCCTTGACGTCGAGGTTCGCCGGCTCGGCGGGCTGGACGTAGGGCTCGTTGTAGACCGTCAGGTAGTAGAAGATGTCCTCGGCCTCGGGCCCGTACATCCGCCGCAGCGCGTCCTTGACGATGTGGGAGATCTCGAACGCCCACGAGGCGTCGTAGGCGACGCACGCCGGGTTGGTGGAGGCCAGCAGCAGCGAGTGGCCGTCGTTGTGCTGGAGGCCCTCGCCGGTGAGCGTGGTGCGGCCCGCGGTGGCGCCCAGCAGGAAGCCGCGGCCCATCTGGTCGCCCAGCGCCCACATCTGGTCGCCGGTGCGCTGGAACCCGAACATCGAGTAGAAGATGTAGATCGGGATCATGTGCTCGCCGTGCGTGGCGTACGCGGAGCCCGCGGCGATCATGGAGGCCATGGAGCCGGCCTCGGTGATGCCCTCGTGCAGGATCTGGCCCTGCTCGGACTCCTTGTAGCTGAGCATGAGCTTGCGGTCTGCCGACTCGTACGTCTGCCCGTGCGGCGAG
>JAFACJ010000218.1 GCA_023425615.1 Actinomycetes bacterium | reverse complement strand
CGGCGGCCACTACGACTTCTACGAGACCACCTACCACGGCGGCGTCATGTGGTTCATGCCGCGCGCCGCCCGCGAGGGCCGCGGCGGCGACTCCGGCATCGCGCACACCAACGTCAAGTCCCGCATGCAGGAGGTCCATCCGCCTGAGGAGCTCCGGGAACTGGTCGAGAAGCGGCTGCGGAACCCCTACGTCGCCGCCTGGCCGAGCCTCGTGCACGTGCTGCACTACCCGAAGAGTCGCCGTGCTCCAGTCGACGCAGCACGCCGACGACTGGTCCGAGTCCGCGTCGGACCTGCTCCGCGTGATGCGCCCGGGACGCCGCATCGTCCTGGCCGAGGCGGTCCTCAGCGGCCCCACCTTCTTCTCCCGCGTCGACGCCGACGTCCACTTGCGCCAATGGGTCGACAAACTGTACGAGCAGCTCCGTCTCACCGACATCCCTTACTGGTCGCCCGAGCAGATCCTCGAAGCCTTCAACGGCAAGGTGACCGATCCGCGCGTCTTCGAGTGGCGCGGCATCGAGATGTTCTGGGGCCGCAAACCCCGGCCGTAGGCGATTCTTGGACCTTCCCCTTCGGGGGAGCCTTTTCCACCGACCCCGAAAGGCTGGTGGAAAAGGTTCAGGGCCGCGCGTGGTCTGCGGCTTCGGCGAGTCTCCGGATTCCTTCGGCGAAATGCTCCGGGTCCATGGACTGGAAGGGCAGCCGTACGAAGACCGATCCCGCCGGCGGTGCGCTCCCGCCGGGATAGAAGCCGGCGCCTGCCGTCAGCACCACGCCATGCGCGAGAGCGGCCTCCGAGAACTGTGCTTGGTTCAGCCCGGTCCGCACGTGGGCGCCCAGGTAATAGCCGCCGTTCGGGATGCACAGCAACGCATCGCCCAGTATCTTCGACGCTGATTCGACGGCGGCGTCGTGCCGCGGGGCGAGCAGGGCGCGCAGCCGCTCGATCGCCGTGGTCACCAGCCCGTCGGCCAAGGCCCGCGCGGCCACTCGCTGGCACAGCGGTGACGGCGACAGGTACGTCGCCTCGGCCAGGTGTGCCAAGGACCGCGCCATCGCGGGATCGGCGATGGCGTAGCCCACACGCAGTCCCGGGCTGAGAATCTTGCTCAGCGAACCGAGAGTGATGACGTGCGCTCCCTGCACGTCGATCTGGCGTATGCCCGGCGGCGCCGTGCCGTGATAGCGCAGCTCGCGGTAGGGCACGTCCTCGACCACGGTGAATCCGTGCTCCGCCGACAGTTCCACGAGGATGCGGCGCTTCTGCTCGCTGAGCGTGGCGCCCGTGGGGTTCTGGAAGTCGGGGACGACATATACACAGGCGAGCTCGCCTTCGGAGGCCAGCCGTCCGAGCAGATCCATATCCATGCCGTCGGCATGTGTCGGGACGCCGACGACCCGCGCACCATGTCGCTCGAAGATCTGTACCGAGCGATCGTATGTGGGTGCTTCGACGGCGACCTTTTGACGGTTGGACTTCACGAGCAGTGCGGCGAGCAGATCGAGTACTTGCAGGGAGCCGTTGCCCACGAATACGGCGTCGGGTTCTGTGCCGTGCTCGGCGGCGAGTTCGGCACGGAGCTGAGGGTCGCCTTGGTATCCGCCTATGGGTGCGTACTGAAACGCCTCGGCAGGGCTTTCGTGAAGCACCGCACGGGTGAGGGCGGACAGTTCGTCGGCGGGAATCGCCTCTTGCGGTGGAATCCCCCTGGTGAAAGAGGTGACGAGTTCGCGGTTCAAGGTGGTCACGACGGCCTCCTTGCTACTTCGATGACGCAGTCCGGCGTGACGTCGGACACGGAGGCCAGGCCAAGCTGGCGAAGTACGTCTTCGAGTTGTCTGTGCAGGATGGAGATCACGGCTGCCACACCGGCGGAGCCGCCGATGGCGAGCCCCCACAGGTAGGGGCGTCCGAGGCATACGGCCCGCGCTCCGAGGGCCAGGGCCTTCACGATGTCCGTCCCCGAACGTATGCCGCCGTCCACGAGGACCGGCACCTGCCCGCGGACGGCCTCGCGGATGTCCCGCAGCGCCATGAGGCTGGGGATGACCCCGTCGAGCTGGCGACCGCCGTGGTTGCTGACGATCAGACCGTCCGCACCCGCGTCGATCAGACGCCTTGCGTCCTCCGGATGCAGGACGCCCTTCACCAGAAGAGGGACCTGGGTCTGTTCACGAAGCCAGGACAGATCCCGCCATGTCATCGCCATTCTGGCCAGCCGCCCCTGAGACGGGACCTGTCCTTGCAGTACTCCCAGTTCTCGTAGTGTCCCCAGGTCCACATCGGCGGGTGTCTGGAACCGCGCGCGTTGCGCTGAGAGCCGCTGCGCCGGGTAGCAGGCGTCCACGGTGAGGACCATGGCACGCGCGCCCGCTCGCTGAGCCATGGCGACCGTGCGCTCGACGACCGAACGGTCTTCATAAGCGTAGAGCTGGAACCAGCACGTATCCGGTGCCACTTGTGCGACGTCGGCGAAGGGATAGTGCCCGTCGGTGCTCACGATCGAGGCCACACCGCTGGCGGCCGCCGCCTTGGCCACGGCGAGTTCGGCTTCGGGGTGGACGAGCCGGATGGGGCTGGTCGGCGCGAGCAGCACGGGGAGCGCGAGATCGCAGCCGAACAGCGACACATCCGTCCGGGGCCGGCTCGGCGCCTCGCTGAGGATACGTGGACGCAACCAGAAAGCCGTGAAAGCTGACAGGTTGTCGTGTATCCCGCTCTCTGTACCCGCGCCCCCACGGACATAGGCCCAGGTCGGTTCGTCGAGGACCGACTGCGCCGCCCGCTCCATGTCGTGGAGGTCGAGGAGCGTCGACAGGTCCATCGGTCAGGCCCCGATCCGCGCGTTCGGGCCCTGGTCGTGGGCGAACCGTATGTCAAGGACGCTCGACGCCCCGCTGCAGTAACGGATGAGTCGTTCCACGCCGAAACCGATGCCGCCGGTCTGAATTTCGGTACGGTCCTTCCACTCGGCGTAGAAGGGGTGCGGATCGGAGGCGAAGGAACTCGCCTGCCGGCGGATGTCGGTCGCGGAATCCGGACGCAGGCCGCCGGTCGCCAGTTCACCATGGCCGTACGGCAGCACCAGGTCGTATGTAGCGAAATTGCCGTCCGCGGTGCGCCTGTAAAGCGAGTCACGTACGCCCTCGGGATAGGCCACCAGCCAGAAGGGGGCCGTCGCCGCTTCGGCCAGTTCCCTCTCCTCGGCGTGCGTGAGGTCACCGGCGGCGTGGGGGTTCACCGCGCCGCCGACGGATGCGACACGGTTTCGCGCGGACGCGAAGGGAATCCGCTCATAGGGTGCTTTGATCAGAGAACCGATGCGGTCGGCGGCCTCCCCGTCGAGCAGTCCGGTACCGTCCATCCGGGCCAGGAGGGAACTCGCGAAGTCACTCAGCACGGTCTCGACCGTCGTCAGGACTTCGTCCACGCTTTCGGTGCGCCACTCGACCTCGGCCTGGAAGAACGTGTACAGG
>JAFACJ010000214.1 GCA_023425615.1 Actinomycetes bacterium | reverse complement strand
CTATGGTTATGACCCGTTGCTGGGCGAAGTTTTCTTGATCATTAATCCGTCGGGAGGGTTAGCGATCAGTGACGTGCGCTACGGGCGCGCCAGCGGGCGCGCAGGCCGTCGGGGACGTCCTCGGCGGAGAGCGCGTAGCAGATGTGGTCGCGCCAGGCCCCGTCGATGTGCAGGTGGCGGCGGCGGGTGCCTTCGTCGCGGAAGCCCAGTTTCTCCACCACACGCCGGGAGGCGGCGTTCTCGGGGCGGATGGAGGCCTCCACGCGGTGCAGGCCGACGGTGAAGAAGCAGTGGTCGACGGCGAGCGCGACGGCCGTGGGGATCACGCCGCGGCCGGCGTAGGCGCGGTCGATCCAGTAGCCGAGCTGTGCGCTGCGGGCCGAGCCCCAGACGATGGCGCCGATGGTGAGCTGGCCGACGAACTGCTCGTCATAGGTGACGACCCACGGCAGCGCGAGACCGTTGCGCGCCTCCTTGCGCATCGTGTGGACCATGCTGAGGTAGGGCCCGAGGCCGGTGCGGAACAGCGGCGTCTCGGGGTTGGTGGGTTCCCATGGCCGCAGCCATTCGGCGTTGCGGACGCGGACGTCTCGCCAGGTGGCGGCGTCCCGCATCCGGATGGGACGAAGACCGACCGGTCCCTCGCTCAGGGTGACCGGCCACCCTCTCATGCGTTCCACATCCCCATGATTGCCTGACGGAGGGCTTACACGCCATCCGGAAGCCGAGGGTGGTCTCCCCCGCGGATCTGGGAGACGGCGTGTTCGAGGACGGGCCCGAGGATGGACATGCCGTCGCGCACTCCCCCGGTGGAGCCGGGAAGGTTGACGATCAGGGTGTCCGCGGCCAGCCCGGCGAGCCCGCGGGAGAGGATCGCCGTCTTCACCGTCCCGATCTGGCGGATGGCCTCGGCGATGCCGGGGACCTCGCGGTCGATGATCTGACGGGTCATCTCGGGGGTGCGGTCGGTCGGCGTGAGGCCCGTCCCCCCGGACGTCACGACCACGTCGTAGCCTTCGGCCACCGCCTCGCGGAGGACGTGCAGCACGGGTTCGCCGTCGGGGACGACGCGCGGCCCGTCCACCTGGCAGCCCCACTCGCGCAGCAGTTCGGCGAGGACGGGTCCGGAACGGTCTTCGTACACGCCGCCCGCGGCCCTGGTCGAGACGGTCACCGCCAGGGCGCGCATGCTCATGTTCCCTCCCCGGGACGTGTCCAGTTTCCGGCCTTGCCACCGGTCTTCTCTACTACCCGGACATCGGTGATGACAGCCGCGGGGTCGACGGCCTTGACCATATCGATCAGAGCCAGTGCCGCGACGGTGACCGAGGTGAGCGCCTCCATCTCGATCCCGGTGCGGTCGGCGGTCCTGGTGGTGGCGACGATCTCGACGCCCTCGTCGGTGACCGAGAGTTCCACCTTGACGCCGTGCAGGGCGATCGGGTGGCACATCGGCACGAGGTCGGGCGTCTTCTTCGCGCCCATGATCCCGGCGATCCGCGCGACGGCGAGCGCGTCGCCCTTGGGTACCGATCCGTCGCGCAGGGCGGCGACGCACGCGGCGCTCAGCCGGACGAGACCGCGTGCGGTGGCCGTGCGCGCGGTCACCTCCTTGGCCGACACGTCGACCATCCGCGCGGCGCCTGACTCATCCAGATGGGAGAACTTCACGAGGGCAGCCTAAGGACTTCGACGAACGCGCCTTCGGGCACCTCCGTCTCGTCCGGCGGGATGACGATCAGCCCGTCGGCGGCGGCGAGTGCGGCCATCTGGTGGGAGCCCTGGGCGGACGCCGGACGCACGGTGTAGGAGCCGTCGGTGAACGTCAATTCGGCGCGCAGGTAGTGCTGGAGTCCGGAAGGCGACGTCAAGGCGCTCTCGCAGCGCGCCGTCACGCTGGGCAGACCCGTGGGTTCGAGTCCTTGCAGGTACTGCAAGGCGGGACGTACGAACACTTGGAAGGACACGTACGCGCTCACCGGGTTACCCGGGAGGGTGAAGATGGGGCACCGCCCGTCCAGGAGACCGAAGCCCTGCGGCTTGCCCGGACGCATCGCCACCTTGTGGAAGTCGACTTCTCCCCCGCCGGAGAACGCCGCCTTCACCACGTCGTACACGCCCATCGAGACGCCGCCGGTGGTGATGATGGCGTCCGCGCGTGCCAGTTCCTCGTGGAGGGCCTTGCGGACGATCTTCGGATCGTCGCCTAGGAAGGACTGCCGGAGCGGCTCACCGCCCGCCTCACGGACGGCGGTGGCCAACATGAAGCTGTTGGAGTCCCAGATCTGTCCGTACTCCAGCGTGTCGCCGGGGTCGCGGAGTTCGTCGCCGGTGGACAGGACGACGACCCGCGGCCGTCGTCGCACCAGCAGTTCCGAGCGCCCGACGGCGGCCGCCATGCCGAGTTGGGCGGCGCCCAGCCGGATGCCGGGCTCCAGGACGGTGGCGCCGGAGCGTACGTCCTCGCCCGCCCGGCGGACGTAGTCGCCGGGTCGGGCACCGCGGTCGATCCGGACTTCCCGGGCTCCCCCGTCGGTCCACTCGACGGGGATCACCGTGTCGGCGCCCGGCGGTATCGGGGCGCCCGTCATGATCCGGGCGGCGTGCCCGGGCGTGAGCGCCGCCCGCCCGGGATCCCCCGCCGGGACGTCGCCCACGACGGGCAGCACGGCCGGCAGGGGCTCCAGATCGGCGGCGCGGACGGCGTAACCGTCCATCGCCGAGTTGTCGAACGGAGGAAGGTCCACGGGTGCGGTGACCGGCTCCGCGAGCACCCTTCCGGCGGCCTCCAGGAGGGCCGCCCGTGCCGGGGGCAGCGGGGTGAGCCGGCTGAGGATCTCGGACAGATGCGCAGAGACGGTTCTCATGCACCCATGTATTTCACGAACCGTTCTTTTCCACGAACTCCTTGAGCCAGCCGCGGAACTCCGCGCCCAGGTCCTCCCGCTCGGCGGCGAACTGCACGACCGTGCGCAGGTAGTCCAGCTTGTCGCCGGTGTCGAAGCGGCTGCCGCGGAACAGCACGCCCCGCACACCGCCGCCGTGCTCCGGCGACATGGTCGCCAGGGTGCGCAGCGCGTCCGTCAGCTGGATCTCGCCACCGCGGCCGGGCGGTGTCTTCTCCAGCACGTCGAACACCGCCGGGTCGAGCACATAGCGGCCGATGATGATCCAGTTGCTGGGCGCGTCCTCCACGGCCGGCTTCTCGATCAGATCGGTGACCTCGACGACGTCCGGCTCATCGGAGCCGCTGATGGCGGCGCAGCCGAACTTGGAGATCTGCTCGGGCTCGACCTCCATCAGCGCGATCACGCTGCCGCCGTACTGCTGGCGCACCTCGATCATGCGCTTGAGCAGCAGGTCGCGCGCGCTGATCAGGTCGTCGCCGAGCAGCACCGCGAACGGCTCGTTGCCCACGTGCTGGCGCGCGCAGTTCACCGCGTGCCCCAGTCCCTTGGGCTCGCCCTGCCGGACGTAGTGTATCTGGGCGAGTTCGGCCGACTCCTGGATCGACGCCAGGCGGGCGTCGTCGCCCTTGTGGCGCAGCGCCTCCTCAAGTTCGTAGGCGCGGTCGAAGTGGTCCTCGATGGACCGTTTCGACCGGCCCGTGATCATCAGGACGTCGGAGAGGCCGGCCGAGACGGCCTCCTCCACGACGTACTGGATCGCGGGCTTGTCGACGATCGGCAGCATTTCCTTGGGCGTCGCCTTGGTGGCGGGCAAGAATCGTGTACCAAGCCCTGCCGCGGGAACTACTGCCTTGGTTACGGGTGAGATGTCGGCCATAGGAAAAACCCTAGTCAACTCCGAGGAGTCTCGGGTGCAGGAAGACGTTAAGCCCTCGTTGCGAACCCATATACGGCAAGCCAGACGAGAGATGGAGGATGCAGAGCTAGCCAGGGCAAGCTCCGCGATACGGGATGTTCTGCTGGGCCTCCCGGAGCTTGAGATGGCATCTTCAATCGCAGCATACGCCTCAAAGGGTAACGAACCGGGCACACGAAGCCTGCTGTTCGCCCTCTGGAAGCGTGGCTCTTATGTACTTCTTCCCCGATTGTTGCCGGATTGCGACCTCGATTGGGCGTCCTATGAGGGCCCCGACTCCCTCGTCGCATCGCCGCGCGGTCTGCTGGAACCCACCGAACCGCCCCGCGGCGTCGGGGCGATCAAGGCGGCGGACGTCGTCCTCGTCCCCGCCCTGGCCATCGACCGGCAAGGACGCAGGCTCGGCCAGGGCGGCGGCTCCTACGACCGGGCGCTGGCCCGGGTCAGCCCGGCCGTCCTGACCATCGGCGTCGTCTACGACCACGAGTTCGTCGCCGAACTCCCGGCCGAACCCCACGACCAGCCGGTACGGGCGGTGGTCACCCCATCGGGATTCCACAGACTGCCGCACGCTTGACGACGCGCTTCCCGCGGCTGGAACGCGTTGAACGATCCACAGACTGCCGGGTGCTTGACGGCGTGCTTCCTGCGGCGGGAACGCGCTGAGCTATCCACAGGCTGCCGCACGCCTGATGGTGCTCCCTGCGAGGGGAACTCGCTGGACTATCCACAGACTGCCGATCACGGATTCACGGAGGAACCTAGACTCTCCGCCATGTGGAGAATCGCGGCGTTGCTGCCACTGCCCGCAGAGCTCATCGAGCGGCTGTTCGCGCCGCTGGGGGGCGGCGCGCGGATCATCGTCCCCGCCTCCCGGGACCGGGCGGGGCAGCACGCCGCGCTCGCCGAAGCCGACCTCGCCGTCGGCGACTTCACCGGCGAGCTGTCCATGGACGCCGCGGCCGTCGCCGCCGCGCCCAGGCTCGTCTTCCTCCAGCAGCCGCAGGTCGGCGTGGACAGCTGTGACCTCGACGCGCTGACCGCCGCCGGGGTCGCGGTGGCCAACACCGCGGGCGCCAACACCCGCGCGGTCGCCGAGTGGGCGGTCGGCGCCGCCTTCGCGCTGTGCCGCAAGCTCGCCTGGACCGACCGGCGGATCCGGGAGGGCGGCTGGCCCCAGTTGGAGATCCGCGGCCGCGAACTGCACGTCCAGCGCGTCGGCATCGTCGGGTACGGGGCGATCGGCGCGCAGACCGCGCGGCTCTTCACCGCCCTGGGCTGCCGTGTCTCCTACTGGAGCCGCACCCCCAAGGCCGACGCCGTCGGCCCCTACCTGGAACTCGACGAACTGCTGGCCACCAGCGACATCCTGGTCGTGACCGTGGCGCTCACCCCGGAGACCGCCGGGCTGATCGGTCACGAACGGCTCGCCCTGCTCCCGCCCGACGCGCTGCTGGTCAACGTCGCCCGCGGCGGGATCGTCCCCGACGAGGCGGTGCTGGCGGCCCTGGACTCCGGCCGCCTCGCCGGCGCCGCCCTCGACGTCTTCGCCCAGGAGCCCCTGCCGCCGCAGCACCCGCTGCGCTCACACGAGCAGGTCCTGCTCTCCCCGCACACCGCCGGCGCCAGCGTCCAGGCCCAGGCGAACATCATCGGCCAGGTCATGTCCAACCTCACAGCGGTCCTGGCCGGCCGCCCCGTCGAACACGTCGTCAACGGCCTTCCTCCGCTGATCCGCCAGAGATCCTTACCCCCCTCGGGGAGGCTTCGACGGCCCTCGCGGGCGGTGCCGGAGACGGGTACGCGGAAGCGGGCGTCACCGCCTTACTGATCCGTTCGGGATAATCGTCCCGGAGGTGATCGGTTGCAACTGGAAGCGTGGCTTGCGCTCAGTGCGGTGATGGTCCTGGTGGCGATCGTGGCGGTCCGGCTGTCCTACCGGCTCGGTCTGCCCAGTCTGCTCGCCTATCTGGGGCTGGGGCTGCTGCTGGGAGAATCGGGCCTCGGCATCCGGTTCGACGACGCGGAGCTGGCCAAGTCCCTCGGACTGATCGCACTGATGATCATCCTGGTCGAGGGCGGGCTCACCACCGACTGGCGGCATGTGAAGCCCAGCGTCCCCGCCGCGTTGTCGCTGGCGGTCGTCGGTACCTCGCTGAGCATCGTCATCGTCGGCGGCGCCGCCCACTACCTGCTGGGCACGGAGTGGAAACTGGCGCTGCTCCTCGGCGCGATCCTCGCCCCCACCGACTCGGCGGCCATCTTCTCCGTGCTGCGCCGGCTGCCGCTGCCCACCCGTCTCGCGGGGATGCTGGAGGCCGAGTCCGGCTTCAACGACGCGCCCGTCGTCATCCTGGTGCTGATGCTGAGCGGCAGCCATGACGGCACCGGCGCCTGGGAGCTGTTCGGCGTCATCGGCTACGAACTCGCCGTCGGCGGGATCGTGGGCCTTGCCATCGGCTGGGGCGGCGCCTGGGTGCTGCGCCAGGCGGCGCTGCCGGCTTCCGGCCTGTATCCGCTGGCGGTGCTGTCCCTGGCCGTAGGCGCCTACGGCGGGGCGATCCTGCTGCACGCGTCGGGCTTCCTCGCCGCCTACCTCGCCGGGCTGGTGCTCGGCAACTCGCGGCTGCCGCACCGTCCCGCCACCCTCGGGTTCGCCGAAGGCGTCGCCTGGCTGTCGCAGATCGGGCTGTTCATCATGCTCGGCCTGCTGGCCAGCCCTGCGGACCTACCCTCGCAACTCGGCTACGGGCTGGTCGCCGGGCTGGTCCTGTCGTTCGTCGCCCGGCCGCTCTCGGTGGTGATCGCCACCACCGGGTTCGGCGTCACCTGGCGGGAGCGCGCCTTCCTGTCCTGGGCGGGACTGCGCGGAGCGGTGCCGATCATCCTCGCCACCGTGCCGATGACCCAGCATCTGGCCGGGTCCCAGCAGCTCTTCGCGGCAGTCTTCGTGCTCGTCGTCATCTTCACCCTCCTCCAGGGCCCGACGCTGCCATGGTTCGCCCGCAAACTGCGGATCACCGAGGACGCCAGACCGACCGAGCTGGGCGTGGAGGCCGCGCCCTTGGAGGAGCTCAAGGCCGATCTGCTCCAGGTCAAGATCCCCGAGAATTCGCGGCTGGCCGGGGTGGAGGTCTTCGAGCTGCGGCTGCCGCCCGGTGCCCAGATCACCCTGGTGCTGCGCGAGATCGTCGGCGCGGGCAAGGTGGTGGAGAAGAAGAGCTTCGTCCCGGGCCCCACGACCGTTCTGCAGGGCGGCGACGAGCTTCTGGTCGTGACCACCGCGGTGGATCGCGAGGCCGCCGAACGGCGTCTGCGCGCGGTGAGCAGGCAGGGCAGACTCGCGGGCTGGTTCGGGGAACTCGGAGACTGAGGGTAATTCTTCGATCACCATGTGCAACGAAGTGCACATCACCGTGCGCAACGGCCGCCTCATTTGCTTTTGAAACAGCCCCTGCACGTACTATTGGCAGTCGGCAACGTCGAGTGCCAATAGTGTTGCGTGCCATTCTCTTGTCTAAGGAGGGCCAGTGCCCACGTATCAGTATGCGTGCACCGACTGCGGTGAGGGCCTGGAGGTCGTCCAGAAGTTCAGCGACGACGCGCTGACCGAATGCCCCGCCTGCGGCGGCACGTTGCGCAAGGTCTTCTCCGCGGTGGGGATCGTCTTCAAGGGCTCGGGGTTCTACCGGAACGACAGCCGGGGCTCCGGCAAGTCGACCACGTCGACGACCACCCCCTCGTCCTCGGAGAAGAAGTCGTCCGACAGCTCCGGATCCACCAAGACGGAGTCGTCGTCCTCTTCTTCCTCGTCCTCGTCGAGCACGTCCTCTTCCTCCCCCGCCGCCGCTTCCTGACGGACTTCGCAGGCTCCGGTCGTCATCCACAGGCCGGAGCGCGAAGACGCCGCCTGGCGGCTAGCGTCGGGCTCATGAGAACGCAGCTCATCCGCTACCGCCGTCCGCTGGCAGCCCTCTGCGCCGTCGCAGCGGTGTTACTGGTCCGGCTGCCCCCTCAGGGGGGCGGGTCCGGCGGCCCTCCCGTCCTGGTCTCCGCCCGGGACCTGGCCGGAGGCGTCCGGGTCTCCCCCGCGGACTTCCGGACGGCACGGCTGGGCCATCCGCCCGCCGGGGCGCTCTCCCGGCTGCCCGAGGGTGCCGTCC
>JAFACJ010000199.1 GCA_023425615.1 Actinomycetes bacterium | reverse complement strand
TTGATCGCCGTACGGGAGATCAGCGGCCTCAGCCCGTACATCCGCAATGCCGGTGAGGATGAGTGGTCGTTGAGTGAACTGGTTCGTCGTGTGCGGGGACTTCGTGCGGACGATGCGAATATCCGTTGGGAGTCGCCGTCGGGTATGGGCGGAGTAAAGGGGATGGCGGGGTCTTAGCCGAGGACTCCGGCGGCAGCGGCGATGAACGCCGGTGTGGCGACGCGGTGACCGGCTTCGACCTGAACGACGAGCGAGCGGGAATAGGCCGTCTGCTGGGCTAGACCGTTTTGGGTCAGGCCGCGTAGCGAGTTTTCGAAATCGCCTACGGGGGCCTGCAAGCAGGGCCAGAGCCCTTGAACATCGGGCTCGCCCTGCTCGGCTGGAAGAGCGCACCGCAGCCGCCGAACACCTGGCAGTCGGCCTCGACGCACTGTCCTCCGACCAGCAGGCCGCCGAGTGGGCCGAGGAGTACAAGGTCGCCCTTGCCGAAGCGTCCGGACAACTGCCCTGACGAGCGCGTGCACCAACGCCGACGCCCGTCGGCCCGTGTGGACCGGCGGGAGCCTGAGCGGGCGGTAGAGATCGCGCGTGAGGTCGCCGTCATTGCTCGGGATACGGGATCAGCGCGGATGAGCCGCGAGTTGGCAGATCTTCAGCGCCGCATGGCACCGTGGGCCGAGGACAGACCAGGTATGGATCTCGCCGAGGTCCTTTGGAGCATCGGAGGCAGACCATGAGCCTGCGGACTCCTCTCGCTGCCGAGCAGGTCAGGCAGCGTTTGGCCGACACAGGGTGGAGCGGTGACACAGTCGAGATCCGCCGAGCTTTCTCCGTCGACTACGACACCGCGATCAGGATCGTGGGCGAAGTCGGGCGGGCGGCGATCGAGTTGGAGCACCGCCCCGACATCGACATTCGGTGGGACACGTTGAGCTTCACCATGACCACGCATACCGCGGGCGACGTCGTGACGGAGCTGGACTTCCAGCTCGCCGAGCGGATCAACGCCATCGCGCACGGGCATGGAGCGCGGCCCGTATCGAACTCGTAGGCTGACCGCGGCCTGTTCGGCCTGGCAGCCGAGCACGGATGCAGTCGTGTGGAGTGGACGACCGACACCGGCAACGAGAGCGCATTCGCCTTCTACCGAACGTTGGGCACCGAGGTGAACGACGGGAAGCTCTTCTACCGCGCTGAGGGCTCACCTCCGACCTTCGAAACACGCGAAGAGCCCCGACCACGCGACATACGCTGAATCCGCGTGCACCAAGATGTTTCAAGTTGAAACATTCTGCGGTGGGGTCACACTCCCATACGGATCTGGAGGCCCCGAAGCGGCTCTGGGATCGTCCGGCGGACGTCTACCAGGTGGGTGACCACCGTGCGGGCCGACGGGTGGAACCGGGTCATCTGCGGAGCGACCTTCTCCGCGCTGGTGATCCGAGCCGTGGCCCGGTCGTAGTCTCCGAGTTCGACGTGCATCCTGGCCATGTCGATCTCATGGTGCGCCCGCCGCTCGGGGACCAGGTCGGCCAGCAGCTGTTTGTCGATCGCACGGTCACGGCGAGCCGCCTCGTCCAGGTCACCGAGTTCGACCGCGACCGCGGCCCCGTGGATCGCCACGTTCGCGGCGCCGAACTGTGTGCCGTGCACGGGCTTGCCGAGCCTGCCCGAGGCGATGACCTCTTCGGCCTGCCCGAAGTACTCCCACGCCTCAGAGCTGTGCTTCTTGCCGGCTCGGGCAGCGACGACCGCCGCCCGCAGGGCCAGGTACCCGACGACCTCTCCGTGGTCGGGGAGGTCCTCATGGACGTCGCGGCGTGCTTCTCGCAGCAGCTTCAGGCCGGGCTTGTACTGGCTCATCTCGGCCAGCAGGAGGGCACGGGGAGCTGTCGCCACCAACGGCAGGTGCGGGTTCTGGGAGCGTCTCGCCGATTCTGCGGCCCGGTCCATCCAGGCCAGGGAGTCACCGCCGTATCCCAGACGCCGTGTCAGGCTGACCGCGATGGCATGGGCCCGGTGCAGGGCCGCCCATGCAGACGGCTCATCGGTCTCGTACGCCCAGAAGGTCAGCTCCTCCAGAACGGCGGGAAGCCCCTCGGCGGCCTTGGAGAAACGGGCGCGTAGCAGCAGGCGCCGCATGTGGATCACCTGGCTGTCCAAGTCGGCCAAGGAGCGCGGGGCGCCCTGAAGGTCGGGGCCCACGCCGACGTAGGCGAGGATCCGACGGAGTTCGGGGACCGCGTAATGGATCTGGTCAGCCGGGCCAGGCATGTGGAAGGGCTGCCCGTAGACGTCGGCAGGGGTCATGTTGAGAGCGGAGGCGATGGCCGAGACGAACGCCGGTGTGGCGACGCGGTGACCGGCTTCGACCTGGGCGATGAGCGAGCGGGAGTAGGAGGCCCGCTGGGCGAGGCCGTGTTGGGTCAGGCCGCGTAGTTTGCGGGCTCGGGCGATGCGGACGCCGACGGGCTCGGGGGTGCCATCGTGCATGAGCTCTGCCTCTTCCTGTTGGGTCGCACTCTCAGGGTATGAAGCAGAGCTTTCGCTGTCTTGACGCCGCTGGAGTTCACCGGGAACTGAGCCGTTGTCACCGCGGCGACGGATCGGCAAGGT
>JAFACJ010000491.1 GCA_023425615.1 Actinomycetes bacterium | reverse complement strand
GTGCGTGACGTCTCCGGGGACGGGGGAGGGAAGGTGGCGCAGTTTCCAGTTCTGTGTTCCCGGATGGTCGGCCTCGAAGATCCGCAGTTCGGGAAAGGGGCTGCGCAGGGCGAGCGAGTCGAGTCCGGCGGAGAGCAGGAGGTATTGCCGGATGCCCGCGCGCACCGCGGCGGCCAGTCGTTCCTCGGTGTACCTGCTGCGGGTGAGCACCGCGGCGCGGGCTCCGGCCAGGATGGGATGCGTGCCGTGGGCGCGGTGGTAGGAGAGCAGTTCCCCGGCTCTCTCACCGAGCAGGGCGGCGGCGAAGGGGTCGTGGAAGATGACCGGTTCGCCGTCGACGATGAGATGTGCCGCGCGTGCGGCGGCGGCGGTGAGTGCGGTGCCGCTGGGCAGTCCGTCGTCTTTCATGGAGACGACGATAGAAGAAGAAAACAATGGCTCATCCCCAGGATAACAGAGGCAAATAAATTGTCCGGAACGATGGAATATCGATAGGGGAGCAAAAATCAGGCGTCGCGGGACCGGAGGACGAGGAGCCCGGAGAGGAGGGCGGCGGCGGCCCAGGCGGAGATGACGCCGAGCCCCGCCGCGGGGGAGAGGGGGAGCGCGGAGGCCGTCGCCTGGAGCGCCTGGCCCGCGTTGGCGGGGGACAGGCGCCACAGGAGGCGCTGCCAGTCCGGGTCGTGGAGCATGGCGCTCAGCAGGGGGAGAAGGTAGAGCAGTCCGAGCACGGCACCGGCGGCCGTGGTGGAGTCCCGCAGTGTCGTCGCCGTCCCCAGGCCGAGCAGGGCGACGAACGCCAGGTAGAGGACGGATCCGGCGATCGCGCGCAGGAACCGCTCGTCGGTGAGGGGCGGCAGGGCGAGCCCGTCGGGCAGGAGGAGGTGCCCGGCGGGCACGGAGGCGAGCACGCCCAGGGCCCCGGCCGCCAGGGCGAGGCCGGTGAGGAGCACCGCCTTGGCGGCCAGGACGGTGGCGCGGCGGGGCGTGGCGAGCAGGGTGGCGCGGATCAGGCCGGTGCCGTACTCCTCGCCGATGGCCAGGACGCCCAGCAGGGCGATCGCCGCCTGCCCGAGCTGGACGCCGAAGAGGGCGACCCGCACGGGGTCCTGTCCGCAGTCGAGGGCGGAGCAGTCCGCGGCGGCGGAGGAGGCGGCGCTCCCTCCGGCGGTCGCCAGGACGGCGGCGAGGAGCAGCCACCCGGCGCCTCCGGCGGTGCGCAGCTTCGTCCACTCGGCGTGCAGCGCGCGTCTCATGCGTCCCTCCGGCGCAGGCGCCGGGCGGCGAGTCCCAAGGCGAGCGCGGCGTAGCAGCACAGGACGGCGAGACCGGCCCACGGGGGCAGGGGGTAGTAGCCGTTCTGCGGCGTGTGGTTCTCGATGACCTGGTGGTGTTCGGTGACGCTTTGCAGCGTCGCGAGGGCGGCGGCGGGGGTGAGGCGCAGCAGCCATTCCGAGGCGTCCGCGGGCAGGAGGGAGACGGTCGCCAGGAGGTAGGGCACGACGAGCAGCACGGCCCCGGCGATGACGGCCAGGGAGCCGCGCCGCAGGAGGGAGCCGAGCGCCAGGGCCAGGACGGCGGAGACGGCGAGCACCACCGCCGCGCCGACGACGATGCGGACCTCGGTGAGCGCGGGCACCGGGTGGAGGAAGTTGCCGTTCTCCCGGAGGACGCGCTCGCCGGCCGTGAACGCGAGGGCGCAGGCGGCCAGTCCGGTGACGAAGGTGACGGCGCCGATGACGGCGGCCTTGGCGGCCAGGGCGCGTCCGCGCCGCGGGGAGGCGAGCAGGGTGGTGCGGATCAGGCCGCGCCGGTACTCGGCGGTGATGAACAGCGCGGCCACGACGATGACGCCGAGCATCCCGACCGTCAGGCCGCTGAGGGTCTGCTCGGGTCTCACGCCTTCGGAGGACGGCGCGATGTCGCCGTTCCCCCGCACGGTGAACGTGCCGTCCGACTCCTTCACCGAGCCCGGGTGGTGGATCCCGCCGGGCCCGTCGCCCTCGACGGCGCCGATGTCCTCGCCGTTCCAGGCGCCGCCGGTCCTCCCCTGGAGGGCGACGTCGTCGAAGACCGCGGTGGCCTCGGTCAGGCGCACCTGCTCGATGGAGCCGCCGAGGGAGTTCTGCTTGACGGTGAGGTCGCCGGGAGAGGTGGCGAACAGCCCGATCCGCACGGTCTCCGGCAGTCCCGGCAGCCGCACCGTGTCGATCTCCGTCCAGCGGGAGCCGTCGGCGGACTCGTAGCCGGTGAGCCTGTCACCGGAGCGGACCAGCCGCAGCCAGCGCGGCGCGGAGGCGGAGACCCGGCCCGGACGTCCTGCCCTGTCCCCGGTGTAGTCGTGCTGCATCCGGGTCCCGTGCCCGCCGGTGACCATGACGGCGGCGTAGGGCGAGCCCTGCCGGGTGCTCTCCTTGAGGAGGATCCCGGCCTTGGCCCAGGGCACGACACCGGGGACGATCTTGTCGTGGTCGGGCGGCGGATAGGTGATGATGCCGTTCAGCGAGGTCACGCGGAC
Source organism: Actinomycetes bacterium (assembly GCA_023425615.1). GTDB lineage: Bacteria > Actinomycetota > Actinomycetes > Streptosporangiales > Streptosporangiaceae > Actinocorallia. The sequence goes on along the minus strand of JAFACJ010000491.1, from coordinate 537 downwards.
GGTGAGGGAGCCGTCGCCGGTGAGCGGCCGGTGCACGAAGAAGAACTTGTCCTGCACGACCTGGCCGCCGGGCCCCAGAGGGGGAGTGGGGCAGGCGACCTCGACGTTTCCCCGCATGCAGGAGGAGTGGCTGCCCGCCGCCGACAGCAGCCCGAGCAGCACGACGACCAGGGCCGAGGCGAGCAGCCCGAGCACCCAGCCGCGCACCGTCCGGAACTTCGTCCACTCCGCGTGCAGGAGCCGCGGGAAGCCGTCACGGCCGGGTTTCAGGCCCGAACGGTAGGGGTTCATCGTGTCTCCTCGGAGTCGGCGCGGAACTCGACGGCGTGGCGGGTGAGCTCCATGTACGCCTCTTCGAGCGTCGCGCGGTGTCCCGCCACCTCGGAGAACGGCACCGCACCGGCGCCCAGGACCCTCACGACGGCCGCGGCCGGCAGGCCGGAGACGGTGAGTGTGTCGCGATCGGTGGCGGCGACGGTGGCCCCGGCGCGTGCCAGCACCTCCATGGCCTCGGGACGTGCCGTGGTGCGCAGCGTG
>JAFACJ010000097.1 GCA_023425615.1 Actinomycetes bacterium | reverse complement strand
TAGGGCCAGCCCCACCGCTACCTGCTGCGGGACCATCACCCACCCCCGGCCCGGAGGACCGCACCGCGGTCCGTGGTCCGCTCGAACATCGACGCGGACCGCGCTTCCCCACCCTGAGCGCCGTGCTGTCCCAGGCGGGACGGGCCCAGCATCGTGGTGGTGAGCTCCTGGTGAGCGCGTCGGCCGCCATTTCTCACGAAAATCGAACTCCTGCTTGATCAGCTGAAGAACCAGGAATGCGCTGACATTTCCTGGGCTATTCTGTTCTCCGGCGTCAATGCGGTGTCGTATGCAATTTATCCACATTGGTGAGCCGTCTGTGCGATACAGCTTTGATGGGCACGGCTCGCTGCGGCAATGCCGATCCGCATGACTTACGGGCTCTGTTGATGCAGATCGGGGTAATCCGAGTTGGAGATGAGAAAATGAGTGGAGGCCCCGTCACGTCCCGGCGATGCGGTCGGTGCGGACAGCCCCTCAGCCGCCACAACACCGCCGACACGTGCGGTGCCTGTGACGTCGCCGCTCGGGACCGCCCTGCGCCACCCGTGCGGTTGGAGCCGGGTTTCTGGAACCGGCCGGATATCCGCAGCGCCCTCATCGCCCACGACTGGCGGACGCTTCTCACCGAGGTCCACAAAGCCAGCGGAGCCTCTCAGATGCGCATCGCCACGGCCACCGGAGTCTCCCAGTCGCACATCTCCCGAATCCTGAGCGGCCGGGTCACCGATCCCTCCTTCAGCATGGTCATGGCGATCCTCACCGGACTGGGCGCTCCTCTACCGACGGGGATCCACGCGACCGCAGTTCCGGCGGGCTCGGCTCACTCTGGCCGGATCACGGACGCCTCCTCGCGCACCGGCGGATACGATGACCGAAATACCCCTTCTCATTCGCGGGAAGTGGCTGGGACGGGGTCCGACCACTCTCCGGACGACAGCACCCACGGCGACGACGACCACCCTGCCGACGCCTTTCTCCTCTACGACGGCTTCAGCGACGAGGGAGACGCCACGAAACGCAGAGAGCTCCTCAAGGCGGGCATGCTGGCCGGTGCCAGTCCCTGGATTCCCACCCCGAGCGCCGGCCGTGTCTCCGCGCCCATGATCACCGCGATCGCCGACGCGGTCGCCCACGCCCAACGGCTCGATGACCGCCAAGGCGGTGCCGCCCGCACGTATGTCGCCGAGCAGGCCCACCTCGTCGAGCGCATCCTGCGCCGTGACCACTACACCCCGGTCCAAGGCCGGACGTTGAGCGCTCTCCTGGCACAGCTGGCCCAGACCGCCGGGTTCATGGAGTTCGACGCCTGCCGCGACAAGGCCGCCCGCGACTGGTACAGGTTCGGCCTGGACGCCTCCCGCCATGCCGACGATCCATCGCTCACGGCCAGCATCCTGAGCCTGATGAGCAACCAGTCCGCCGCCTGCGGACTCCACGCCGAGGCCATCGAGCTCGCCGTCGCAGCCGAAGGACTCGCAGCCCAAGCGCCACCTCTCGTGCGGGCACTGATCAGCGCTCGCAGCGGACTGGCTTTCGCCGCCGCCGGCGACCTACGGGGCGTGCTCCGCCGCCGCGACACCACCCGCGACCACACAGCCCGCGCCCAGGCCGACCCCGAACCGGCTCCCGCCTGGGCGTACTACGTCAGCGACACCGAGCTCGACGCCATCAACGGCCGCAGCCTGGTGTCCCTGATCCGTCGCCTGCCCAAACACGCCACAACGCTTCTGCCCCAGGCCGAGGATCTCCTACGAGGCCGGGCACTGGCTCACGACACCGACTACGATCGATCAGGGCTGCGCCACAGCGCATGGCTCGCCCTCGCCCACATCCACGGCGACCAGCCCGAACAAGCCGTCATAGCAGGCCACCGCGCACTCGACCGCCTGCCCGCCGTCCATTCACCCCGCAGCCTCGAACTCCTACGGGAACTGCGCTCCGACCTGGCGGCCTACCGAGGCGTCCAAGGCGTCGATGACCTCACCGCCGACCTCAATGCGCGTCTGCCAGCTGGTATCTCCACCGTGCCTTGATCCCTGTGGCTCTCTTTGGTTGCGGTGGTAGTGGCGGGTTTGAGCTCGGTGCCTTCGGTACTGAGTTGGCCAGCGGAGGCGAGCGGGCACTTTCATCGTGGCGCCCGTCTATGCCTGACCGCCCGTTGTCGGAGAGCCCGTCAGGAGCTTTTGGGTGCGGACCTCTCGGGAGATCGCCGCTTGGGCGGATCGCGCGGCGTCGAGTAGGGAACGGCGTAGGCGTTCGTGTGGGTGTGTCGTTCCGAGGCCGGCGTCGTTGACCAGGTTCGTCAGCGTGGTGAGCCGGGTGGCGTTCAGGAATGGCTCTGCTCGGTGGTGGCGGAGGATGTCACGGGCGGCGTAGCCGTCGCCGATGTCGAGTGCGGCCTTGATGGTGGTGTCGCGCACCGTGGCGGCGGTGTCGTGGTCGGTCGGCTGGGTCAGGGAAGAGACGGCAAGGCCGGCCCGGGTATGGAAGACGATGAACTGTGGTGTGAGTGGGTATGCCGCCAGTGCTTCGGCCATGCGGGTCGTAGCCGCTTCAGCGTCTGGTGTGCCGGGGGCGGTGCACATGGTTGTCAGGCAGGCAAGGACTATTTGCTCCCAGGGTTCTCCAGCGGTGGTTTCGCTGACGAGTGTTCGTGCGAGATCGTGTTCGCCGGCCAGCAGGTGGGAGATGATCAGGGCCTGGCGTCCTTCTCGGGGGCTCAGCCCGATTCCGCGGTGGGTGCGGGCGTGGGAGGCCGCATCGCTCCATCGTCCGGCCCTCGTGAGGGCGCGGACGCCGTCGCCGACCAGTTGGCGCCACATGGATTCTGTGAGCTTTCGGTATTCGGCGGTGGTGCCGGGCAAGCCGGTCAGCGGGATCATCTGGCCGTTGATGACGAGGTCGGTCCGGGTGGTGACGGCGTGGTGCAGGGAGGCGAACAGGTCGAGCGCGGTTTGCCCTTGGTCGGCGCGCATGTGGAGGCGGGCCAGGTTGATGACGGGTTCTAGCTGGTAGCGGGCCTGGTGGATGGTCAGGGGGTGGCCGGGGGTCCGGTAGGCGTTGATGTGCCGCCAGCACAGGTCGGTCG
>JAFACJ010001197.1 GCA_023425615.1 Actinomycetes bacterium | reverse complement strand
ACCTTGCCGTCCTCCAGGATGCGGGAGCCGCGCAGGAAGGCGTCGGTCACCTTGGCGGTGAGCTCGAAGCCCTCGAACGGCGTGTACTCCTGGGTGGACTCGGAGTCCTCGGCGCGGACCGTCCAGGTGGCGTCGGGGTCGACCAGGGCGATGTCCGCGTCGTACCCGGCGGCCAGCACGCCCTTGCCGCGCAGACCGTAGCGGACGGCGGGGTTGTAGGAGCTCAGCGCGGCGATGCGGCCGTAGGAGATGCCGCGCTTGCGGCCCTCGGTGACCAGGCCGGGCAGCAGGTACTCGGCGCCGCCGAAACCGGACTTGGCGAGGAACACATCCTCGCGGTCGGAGCCGAACTTGGCCTCGTCGCGGCAGCAGGCGTGGTCGCTGACGACCCAGTCGACGGTGCCGTCCGCCACGTACTCCCACAGGGCCTCGACGTCCTCGCGGGGGCGCAGCGGCGGGTTGACCTTGCCGCCGATGCCGCTGGCGGTGTCGATGTCGGCGAGCAGGTGCCCGACGGTGACCTCGCGCCGGAAGTCGATGTGCGGGAACGCCTTGGACATCCGCACCGCGGCGTCGACGGCCTTGCGGCCCGACAGGTGCAGCAGGTTGATCGTCGGCAGGCCCGTCTCGTGCGCCAGGTAGGAGGCGATGGAGACGGCGAGGCCCTCGGAGTGCGGCGGCCGGGAGGCGCTGTAGGCGGCGAGGCCGCTCAGGTCGCCGGCCTCCTCCACCAGCTTGGTGTAGGCGCTCATGATCTCGGCGGTCTCGCAGTGCAGCGACAGCGAGATCTCGTCGGCCAGGTGCGGGAACTTCTCGCGTGCCGCCTGGATGCCGCGCATGACGAACTCGAAGTGCGCGTAGTCATACCGCTCGCCCTCGGGCGTCATGAGGAACGAGCTCTGGTCGGCCGAGCGGCCGTGCAGCCCGTGGCTCCCGTAGAACATGAAGATCTTGAACGAGGTGACGCCGTGCTTCTCGACCAGGTCGGGGATCTCCTCGATGTGCTTCTTGGACATCGGGGCGAGGTGGAAGGCGTAGTCCACGTGCGCGCGGCCCTGCGAGGCGGCCAGTACCTCGGGGAAGAAGTCGGCGTACGGGCCGCCCTTGTTGAGGTAGTACTGGCCGGTGCGCATGTAGGTCAGCGCGGTCGTGACACCGCCCTGCGCGCTGGCGCGGCTCTCGGTGACGGTGTCGTCGGCGAGGGGGTTGTAGATGCCCCAGTGCTGGTGGGCGTCGACGACGCCGGGGAAGGCAAGCCGCCCCTTGCCGTCGACGACCTGCGGTACACCCGTCACGTCGATGTCCGGCGCCACCGCGACGATCTTCCCGTCGCGGACCGCGATGTCCCCGGGAGTCGGGTCGTCCTGGTCGTGGTTCACGACCAGCACGTTCTTCACGACCAGATCGAACTCACTCACCGTCTTCTCCTGTCCTTAGTGCGAGCTCCGCCAGGGGGCGGAGCAGTGCGTCGATGCGCGGCGAGCCCGTCAGCTCGCGCACTTCCTCGGTCACCCGCGCGGCGGCCTCGCCGCTCAGCCGTCCGGCGGTGTTGTCGTGGAACTTGCGGGCCAGCTCCTCCTCCGACAGGGGGCGTTCGGGGCCGCCCCGGTTGGCCAGCACCTCCTGGCGCCACTCCCTGCCGTCGGCGTCCACGGCCGTCAGCACGGCGGGGAACTGGGCGGGGAAGATCGCCGTCGCCTTCTCGTCGGCGACGACGTCGACCTTGGCCATCAGCGCGCGGCGGCGCGGGTCGCGGGCCAGCTCGTCGGTGTAGTCGTCGAGCCCGGCGCCGAGGCCGCCGCCGCCCAGCAGGCCGGTCGCCACCGCGTACGGGCCGCTGAACTGGGCCTGGTAGCCGGTCTCCGGCGCCCGCTTGACCTCGATCGGCTCGCCGATCGTGCGGATCACCGGGGCCGGGACGCCGAGGACGAGCCGCTCGACCCGGTCGGGGTCAAGGCCCTGTTCGCGCAGCGCGGCGGCGGCGTCCACGGCGGTGTGGGTGAAGTGGTTGGCCGGGTAGGGCTTGAAGAAGATCCCCGGCACCGCCCAGCGCGTGCCGAGCCCCTCGGTGATCTCCTCGGGGAAGAACTCGCCGTGCAGGAAAGCCTGGAAGAAGCCGAACCGTCCCTCCAGAACGGTCGGGGGCCCGGTGAACCCGCGCCGCACCAGGTCGGCGGCGGTCACCGCCGAGTGCGCGGCCCAGCCGCAGTGCAGCCGCTTGACGGTGCCCCCGGTGCGGTTGGCCTCGATCACCCCCGCCGCCATGGACGCGGTGATGCCGAGGCAGTCCAGCAGCCCGTCGGCGTCGAGGCCCAGCAGCAGGCCCGCCGCCACCGTGCCGCCCATCGCGCCGCAGATGGACGTGGCGTGCTGGCCGTGCTCGAAGAAGATCGAGTTGCCGGCCTCGGCGTCGTATCCGGCCATGCCGAGCCGGACGCAGACCTCAAGGCCGACGGCGACAGCGCGGACGGTCTCCGCACCGCTCGCGCCCGCCAGTTCCGCGGCCGCCAGCGCGGCCGGCACCACCGCCGCGCTGGGGTGCAGCACCGACGGCAGGTGGGTGTCGTCGTAGTCCAGCGAGTGGGCGAGGACGCCGTTGGCCAGCGCGGCCAGCGCGGCGGGGACCTTGACCGTGCCGCCTCCGACGACGGTGGCCTGGGGCGCGCCGCCCTGGTCGCGCACATACGAGACGATCGCGGCGCTGGTCGGCAGCCGGTGCGCCGCCACGCACAGGCCCAGCACGTCGAGGATCCGCTTGCGGACGCTGTCGAC
>JAFACJ010001189.1 GCA_023425615.1 Actinomycetes bacterium | reverse complement strand
GATTTCCGCCAAGTCGGAATTCTGGTTAGATCTACTTCAGAGCAGCGGGAACAGGCGTGCCATCACCGCCACCGGCGCCGCGTCCTCGGGCCGCGCGGACGGATGGTCCTCGCGGTGCCGGAACTGGTCGATGACCGCGCGGACCACCTCGGCCACGCCCGCCATCTCCTCAGGTGTCAGATAGACGACCTGGCTGAACGCCTCATCGCGCCGCCACCGCTCGGGAGCCTCCCCGCGCCGCTCCAGCCACTGCCGGTAGCTCTCCTCCTCCAGGCCCCGGGCGACGGGGGAGATCTCGGCGTCGGAAGGCGCCTGCTGCTCCCCCGGCACCGAAGCGGCGCCACCGCCGGACGGGGAGGGAGTGCGCCGCTTTTCCGGGTTCGGGAGGGCGGCGGACGCTGCGGGGGTCGTCGGCGTCGCGGGCGCCGGGAGGCTCGCGGGGGCCGTCGGCGTCGCGAGGTCCGTGGGTGCCGGGAGGGCTGCGGTGCCGGAGGGGAGGCGCCATGGTCTGGCTCGGCCGCCCTCGGTGGGCGCCTGCTCGATGAGTCCTGCCTCGGCGAGTTGCCGCAGATGGAACGAGTACAGGCCGGTGGTGCCGCCCAGTTCGCGGGCGGCGTCGGTGGCGGTCGCCGCGCCCAGGCGGCCGATCAGGTCCAGCAGCGCCGCGCGAACCGGGTGCTCCCGCAGGGGACGGTGTGCTTCACTCACTTTGCAAAGAGTACTCTTTGCAAAGAACCGGTGTGAAGGAGCCAGCGTGACCGTCCTGCCGATCCGCCTGTTCGGCGACCCCGTCCTGACCAGCCCCGCCGCCGAGGTCGTCGATTTCGACGCCCAGCTGCGCAGGCTCGTCAAGGACCTCGACGACACCCTCACCGACCAGCAGGGCGCCGGCCTGGCCGCGCCCCAGCTCGGCGTCGGCCTGCGGGTCTTCGCCTTCCACGACACGGACGCCTCGGGCCATCTGGTGAACCCGGTGCTGAGCTTCCCCGACGAGGAGGAACAGGACGGCCCCGAAGGCTGCCTGTCCATGCCCGGCCTGTACTTCGACACCAAACGGCGTCAGAACGTCGTCGCCAAGGGCTACGACATGCACGGCCGCCCCCTGCAGATCGTCGGCAGAGGCCACCTGGCACGCTGCCTCCAGCACGAGACCGACCATCTGGACGGCGTCCTGTTCCTCGACCGCATGGACCGCGCCCGCCGCAAGGCCGCACTCCGCGCCATCCGCGAGGCGCCCTGGTTCGCACGCACCCCGCCCCGCGTCAAACTCGACGTCCACGGCGGCACCGGTCTCTTCCCCTGACCCGCCCACCGGGCGGGGACGGGCGGCGGCCGTGCCGTCCTTCGCCCCGGTGATGGGCGGGGCGAAGGACGCGGAGGCTACGCCTCCTCGGTGCGGGGGCCGATGGAGCCGCCGAGGGCGGCGATGGGTGCGGACAGGGGAATGCCGGAGCCGTCGCGGCGGCCCAGTTCGTCGGGGAGGTCGACGGGTTCGCCCGCCGTGTCGGTGGCGCTGGCCGGGGCGGGGCCCGCCCAGGCGGTCAGGAGGACGTCCTCGCCCTTGAGGAAGCGGTGGGAGCGGACGCCGCCGGTGGCGCGGCCCTTGGGCGGGAAGTCGGCGTAGTCGCTGACCTTGACGTTGCCGGCCTGGGTGCCGGGCAGGGCGGAGGAGGAGCCGGAGACGGTGATCACCACCGAGGGGCGGTCCGGGTCGACCGCGCCGAACCAGATCACCTTGGCCTCGGGGGAGAGCTTGATGCCGGCCATGCCGCCCGCGGGACGGCCCTGCGGCCTGACGTTGGCGGCGGAGTAGCGCAGGAGCTGGGTGTCGTCGGTGATGAAGACGAGGTCCTGCTCCTCGGAGTCGAGCTGGACCGCGCCCACGACCCTGTCGCCGTCCTTGAGGGTGATGACCTCGTACTCGTCACGGTTGGCCGGGTAGTCGTTGGCGACGCGCTTGACCACGCCCTGCTCGGTGCCGAGCGCCAGGCCGGGACCCTCCTCGGACAGGGCGGCCAGGCCCACCACCTGCTCATCCTCGGCGAGGGTGACGTACTCCTCCAGCGGGGCGCCGCCGGCCAGGGACGGGGGCGCGTCGGAGTGCGCCAGCAGCGGGAGGTCGACCACCTCGATCTTCAGCAGGCGCCCGGCCGACGTCACCACGCCGAACTCCGACCTGACCGAGGTGGAGAGCACCGAGCTCAGGACGTCGTGCGGGGCGCGGGGGCCGTCGTCGGCCAGCGGCGCGGTGTCGGTGGTGCGGGCCAGCAGCCCGGTGGACGACATGAGGACCAGGCAGGGGTCGTCCTCCACCTCCAGCGGGATCACCGGCTTGGCGTGGCCGTCGGCCTCCAGCAGCACGGTGCGGCGCGGGGTGGCGAACTTCTTGCTGACCTCGCCCAGCTCCCTGGAGACCAGCGAGCGCAGCTTGCGCTCGGACTCCAGGATCTCGGTCAGGGAGGCGATCTCCTTGCGCAGGGTCTCGCTCTCCTTCTCCAGCTCCAGCCGGTCGTAGCGGGTCAGGCGGCGCAGCGGGGTGTCCAGGATGTACTGGGACTGGATCTCCGACAGCTCGAAGACCTGCATGAGGCGGGACTTGGCCTGCGATGAGTCGTCCGAGCCGCGGATGACCTGGATGACCTCGTCGATGTTGAGCAGGGCCACCATGAGGCCCTCGACCAGGTGCAGGCGCTCCTCGCGGCGGCGGCGCCGGTACAGCGAGCGGCGGCGCACGACGTCGATGCGGTGGTCGACGTAGACCTGGAGCAGCTCGCGCAGGCCCAGCGTGCGGGGCTGGCCGTCGACGAGGGCGACGTTGTTGATGCCGAAGGTCTCCTCCATCGGCGTGAGCCGGTAGAGCTCCTCCAGCACCGCCTCGGGGTGGAAGCCGTTCTTGATCTCGATGACCAGGCGCAGCCCGACGGTGCGGTCGGTGAGGTCCTTCAGATCGGCGATGCCGTTGAGCCGCTTGGCCTGGACCATGTCCTTGATCTTGGCGATGACCCGCTCGGGACCGACGTTGTAGGGAAGTTCGGTGACGACCAGGCCCTTGCGGCGCGGTGTGACGTTCTCGATGTGCACGGTGGCGCGGGTCTTGAACGTGCCGCGGCCCGAGGCGTAGGCGTCGCGGACGCCGCCGAGGCCGACGATCCTGCCGCCGGTGGGCAGGTCGGGCCCGGGGACGAAGGCCATCAGATCGTGGAGCGTGGCCTCCGGGTGCGCCAGCAGGTGCCGGGCCGCGGCGATCACCTCGCCGAGGTTGTGCGGCGCCATGTTGGTGGCCATGCCGACCGCGATGCCCGTCGCCCCGTTGACCAGCAGGTTGGGGAAGGCGGCGGGCAGGACCTCGGGCTCCAGTTCCTGGCCGTCGTAGTTGGGCCGGAACTCGACGGTCTCCTCGTCCAGGCCGGTGACCATGAGCATCGCCTCGGGCGACATGCGGGCCTCGGTGTACCGCATGGCGGCGGGCGCGTCGTCACCGCCCAGGGAGCCGAAGTTGCCGTGCCCGTCGACCATGGGCATGCGCATCGCCCACGGCTGGGCCATGCGGACCATGGTGTCGTAGATGGCGGTGTCGCCGTGCGGGTGCAGCTTGCCCATCACCTCGCCGACGACGCGGGCGCACTTGACGTGCCCTCGTTCCGGGCGCAGCCCCATCGCGTTCATCGAGTAGAGGATGCGGCGCTGTACGGGCTTGAGCCCGTCGCGCGCGTCCGGGAGAGCACGGGAGTAGATCACCGAGTACGCGTACTCGAGGAAGCTGCCCCGCATCTCCTCGGCTACATCGATGTCGATGATGTTCTCTTCGAAGTCTTCCGGGGGTGGAGTCTGACCAGTCCGACGTGCCATGCTCGCCATTCTCGCGGGTCCTGACGACAGTTTCGTACCAGGAGGGGGCGTCATGAGCCTCTCGGACTTCCAGAATGAGATCTATCTTGCTGGTTTGTCGGATATAAGACCGGAGTTCCCGACGGATCTCACCACCCTGGAGACGCTGGCCGAGCAGCGGCTCGACGCCCAGGCGTTCGGCTATGTGGCGGGCGCGGCGGGCAGCGGCGCCACGGCACGGGCCAACCGCGCGGCCTTCGACCGTTGGCGTCTGGTGCCGCGGATGCTCCGCGACGTCTCCTCCCCCGACCTTTCGGTGACGGTCCTCGGCACCCCGATGCCGGCCCCGGTCCTGCTCGCCCCCGTCGGCGTGCTGTCGATCCTGCACCCCGAAGGCGAACTCGCGGCGGCGCGCGCGGCCGCCGCGCTGGACGTCCCCGTGATTCTCAGCACAGCAGCCTCCCGCACCATGGAAGAGGTCGCCGAGGCCGCAGGGCCGCGCTGGTACCAGCTCTACTGGCCGAAGGACAGAGACCTCGCGGAGAGCTTCCTACGGCGCGCCGAGGCGGCCGGATACAGCGCGCTGGTCGTCACCCTCGACACCTTCAAGCTCGCCTGGCGCCCCCGCGACCTCGACACGGCCTACCTCCCGTTCCTGCGCGCGATCGGCGTGCAGAACTACTTCAGCGACCCCGTCTTCCTCGCCGCGGTCGGCGAGGAGATCACGGACGACAACCGGATCAACGCGATCCTGCACTGGGTCGCCAACTTCGGGAACCCGTCCCTGACCTGGGACGACCTGGCGTGGCTGCGGGAACGCTGGGACGGCCCGATCGTCCTGAAGGGCATCCAGCACGCCGACGACGCGCGCCGCGCCGCCGACGCCGGCATGGACGGGATCGTCGTCTCCAACCACGGCGGACGGCAGGTGGACGGCGCCGTGGCAGCCCTCGACCGGCTCCCCGGGATCGTCGACGCCGTCGGGGACGGGCTGAGCGTCCTGTTCGACAGCGGGATCCGCACCGGCGCCGACATCGCCAAGGCACTGGCGCTGGGCGCCGAGGCCGTCCTGGTGGGCCGCCAGTACGCCTACGGGCTGGGCCTGGGCGGAGAGGCGGGCGTCCGGCACGTCCTGCGCTGCCTGCTGGCCGAACTGGAGCTGACCCTGACGCTCTGCGGCGTGGACCGCGTGTCCGGGCTGACGAGGGACGCCCTGGAACAGTACGCCTAGTGCCGTTCGTCAAGGCTCCACAGCCGGACGGTCTGGTCCTCGCTCGCGGTCGCGAGCATCCTGCCGTCAGGGCTGAAGGCCACCGACCAGACGCCGCCGGTATGGCCGCGCAGGACCGCCGTCGTCCGTCCGGAGGCGGGGTCCCAGAGCCGGACGGTCTGGTCCCTGCCGGCGCTGGCGACGACCTTGCCGTCGGGGCTGAAGGCCACCTCCCACACCTGGTTGGTGTGGCCGCGCAGGACCGCCTTCGTCCGTCCGGAGGCCGGATCCCAGAGCCGTACCGTCTCGTCGTCGCTCGCGCTGGCGATCGTCCTGCCGTCGGGGCTGAACACCACGGAGGAGACGGGCGCCGTGTGTCCGGCCAGGACGCGTCCGGCCAGACCGGTCGCGGAGTCCCACAGACGCACCGTCTTGTCGTTGCCCGAACTGGCGAGCAGGGAGCCGGACGGGTCGAAGGCGGTGTCGTAGACCTGCCCCTTGTGACCGGACAGGCTCGTGGTGAGCCGTCCGGTGGCCGGATCCCACAACCTGACCACGCTGTCCTGGCAGGCGGTGGCGAGACGCCTGCCGTCGGGGCCGAACTCCACGTCGTAGATGGCGCCGGGATGCCCGAGGGAGAAGGCGGTCTGGCCGGTGGCGATGGTCCAGAGCCGGGCGGTCATGTCGTCGGAGGCACTGGCCAGGGTGCTCCCGTCCGGGCTGATCATGACGTCGCTGACCGCGTTCTGGTGGCCGACGAGCGTGCTCCTGGCGCGGCCCGTCGCCACGTCCCAGAGCCGTATCGTCCGGTCCTCGCCCGCGCTGGCCAGGAGCGCGCCGTCCGGAAGGCCGAAGGCGACCGTGAAGACCACACCCGCGTGGCCGGTGAGCGTGGCCCGCAGACGCGCCGACGCGCCGTTCTCTTCGTCGTCCTTCAGCAGGTACCAGGCGGCCGGAAGGGCAGCGGCTCCGAGCAGGACCGCGCCCCCGGCCAGGATCGCGCGTCGGCCGGGGCGGCGGCGTGCGGGCGCTTCGCTGAGGGAGAGGGTCTCCGGTAGCGCGGGAGGCGGCGTGTAGACGGGTGCGTTCGGCGAGCGAAGCAGCGTGGGAAGCACGTCCGCAGGGGACGGCCGCAGACGCGGGTCCTTGGCCAGCGCCCCGGCGACGAGCCCACGCAGCGGTTCGGGCACCCGTGACAGGTCGGGGTGGGCGGTCAGGATGCGGTGCATGAC
>JAFACJ010001141.1 GCA_023425615.1 Actinomycetes bacterium | reverse complement strand
GCGCTGCTGGAGGCCGGCGGTCCGGCCGCGCCCGCCGACCGCCTCACCGCGGTCAGCACGGCCATCGACGTCCTGTGCACGCTCCAGCGGCTGCCGCGGATCGCCGCGCTCACCCGTTCGGCAGCCCCCTCCCATCCCGCCCTGGAGCGGATCCGCGCCCTGCTGGCCAAGGCCGAGTCCACCGAGTACCCGGCCGAGGCCGAGGCGCTGGTGGCGCGGGCCCAGCAGATCATGACCCGGCACAGCCTGGACCAGGCGGCGCTCGACGCCCCGGGCGACGTCCCCACCGGGGTGCGCCTGCCCGTGGACGGCCCGTACGAGGAGGCGAAGGCGACGCTCCTGCATGTGGTCGCCGAGGCCAACCGGTGCCGCGCCGTCTGGCAGTCCGATCTTGGCTTCTCCACCGTGCTCGGCTACCCCGCCGATCTGGAGTCCGTGGAGCTGCTCTACACCTCGCTGCTCCTGCAGGCCGACGCCGCGATGCCGAAGAACGGGTCGAGGAAGCGCTTCCGCCAGAGTTTCCTCGCCTCGTTCGCCCACCACATCGGCGAGCGCCTGGCCCGGGTCGGTGCGGCGGAGGTCACCGAAGATCTTCTGCCCGTCCTCGCCCGCCGGGACCAAGCGGTGGAAACGGCTGTGGAACGGCTTTTTCCCACTCTCAAAACCGTGCGAAGCCGACGCGTCGCCGACCTTGACGGCTGGGAGCAGGGCCGTAAAGCCGCAAAAGAAGCCGACCTGACCTGACCTCTTTATTCACCTGTTACCCGCGTAAGATCTAGGGTGTGCGGGTGACGTCTGCACCGCCCAAGAAGTCGTTCTTCCGTGAACTGCCGTTCCTCGTCGTGGTGGCGATCGCCCTCGCGCTGCTGATCCGCACCTTCGTCGTCCAGTCGTTCTACATCCCCTCCGGCTCCATGGAGAAGACGCTGCACGGGTGCGAGGACTGCACACGTGACAGGGTGCTGGTGGAGAAGCTGGGCTACCACTTCACCGACCCCTCCCGCGGCGACATCATCGTCTTCCACGGCACCGGGAACTGGCCGCGCGAGGACCTGATCAAACGGGTCATCGCCACCGAGGGCCAGACCGTCGAGTGCTGCGACCAGGGCCGGGTCACGGTCGACGGCAAGCCGCTGAACGAGCCCTACATCTACGAGGACGACCACCGCTCGTTCGGGCCCGTGAAGGTGCCGGCGGGCATGCTGTGGGTGATGGGCGACCACCGGGGCGGCTCGGCCGACTCGCGCGACAACGGCCCCGTCCCCGTGGACTCGGTCGTCGGCCAGGCCCGTGTGATCATCTGGCCGATCAACCGCTGGGACTGGCTCTGACGGCTCGCCTCAGCGCGTGAACCGCCAGTGGGTGACCTCGCGCCCGCCTTGGGAGTCGAGCTTGACCGTCCGCTTCAGATGCAGCGCGCCCGCGGCGCACGTGTAGGAGACGCTCCCGTTCGGCACGATCGTCGCCTGCTCCGTGCGCACGAGCGGCGCCACCTTCTCCACCCGGGTGGTCCGCTCGGGCTTCGTCTGGACGGTCTTCAGCAGTGCCGTCCCCTTGGCCGTCGCGCGTTTCACGATCACCCTCCCTCCCACCCAGGAGGCCTTGTGCGTGAGGGAACGGCGGTAGAGGGCGGTACCGGCGATCGGCACCCCGTTCGTGCGGCCCTTCGTCACGACCTTCGCGGCGTTCTTGAAGTCGTACGTGAAGGCGCCTCCGGCGGAGATCTTCACCTTCGCACCGCCCAGGCCGCGGGAGAGCAGAGCGGTGTCGTAGACCTTCGACACCGCCTTCTGCTCGTATCCGGTGAGCCGCCACACCCCCACGGGGCATCGGGGAGCGGCGGAGGCCGATGCCGCCGGGACCGCGACGGCCGGTGCGAGCAGCGCGAAGACCACCGCGGTACGGAGCATCGTTCGTCCTTCCTTCAGCGGGCCCGTACGGGCCTCACGTCGATCCAGAAGAACTTAGCGCCCTGTCGCCGTCCAGCGCCCGGATCCGGCTCTGCCCGTACCACAGCAGCGACAGCAGGACCGCCGCCACCGGCCACGCGTTCAGCGCGTACGGCGGCACCTCGGTGATCCAGCCCTGCGCGACGATGCCCGCGTAGGCCGCGCCCACGGTGAGCAGGGCGCCCGCGACGGGGATCCCGGGCAGGAACCGGAACGACAGGTCGATGACGAGCGCGGCGGCGAGGAGGAAGAACGGGATCGCCGAGCGCGGGAAGTCCGCGAGGTCGAGGAGGATCCAGGACACGGCGCGGTAGGCGAGGTAGCCGGCGGCGACGCCCGTCGCCGTCCAGCGCATGCCGACGACGCGGCGCGCGAGGACCAGGATGAAGACCGTCCCGACCGCGGCCCACAGCGGATACACCCAGTCCGAGACGGGTTGCGCGAACTTCTGGACCATC
This sequence comes from Actinomycetes bacterium, assembly GCA_023425615.1. Classification (GTDB taxonomy): domain Bacteria; phylum Actinomycetota; class Actinomycetes; order Streptosporangiales; family Streptosporangiaceae; genus Actinocorallia. Next base: position 1,905 of record JAFACJ010001141.1, on the reverse strand, counting down.
TCGTCGTCGACGGGGCGGCCCATCTGCTCGGCGGCGAACCGCAGCAGGCTCGGCTCGGCCTCCGGCCTGCCCTCCAGCCACGCTTTCAGCCCGTACACCCCGTATTCCTGATGGAGCGCGGGGAAATGCCAGTTCTCCAGGAAGAAGGCGAAGAAGACGGCCTGGGGCACGCCGCGGGAAACCTTGATCAGGCCGAGGAGCATGAGCGCGGTGCCCAGATAGAGCAGCGCGTGGGAAGGGCTCCAGCTGGTGATGTCGAGCCCGTTGACCCGGTGGTTCACCACGTCCGCCGGAATGGCGATCATGAAAATCGCCATTCCGATCTCGATCAGCCGTTTGGCGGTCCGGTCCACCCCGAAGCCGGTGTACCAGTGCACACCGACCAGCACCATCGCCAGGACCGTCCCCACGCTGTTGAGCAGGTGCGGGGGCGCGAAGTCATCGCGCAGCCATTTGAAGTGCCAGGAAACATCCCATGACGAACCCACCATTTTCAGAGCAAAAGCGACAATCCACGCCTTAGTGAGCAGTGAGGCGAGATCCTCCGGCGTGGGCCGTCCAGGTTTTCCCCTGGTCAGCCGACTGATCGACACGTGCACGAGCATGCGGGCAATAGTGCCGGTATCACAGCTCTTGTGACAATGGTGAACCGCCTGGGAACTTCAGACGTCACCTTGTCGTCAGATCCCACACACACCCCGTAGGGAGGTGAGAGCGCTTGTCCCCCCGCATGACCACCGCCCAGTTCCGCAGCCTCCTCTCATGCCTGCCCGAACCCCTGATCATCCGGGCCGTCCGGCTCCAGCGCTACGCCCTGATCCCCCTGGACTGCGCCGGCTGCCAGGAGGTGGGGGTCCTGCTCAAACTCGCCCTGTCCGCCGCCCGCGCCGGTGACCTCCCCGCCGCCGAGACCGTCCTCGGCCTCGCCGAACGCACCCTGCGCGCCGAGCCGGCGCACGACCACACCTCCACCGCCCCGCAGGTGGCGCGCGTCCACCGCGCCCGCCCCCGGCCCTCCCAGCCGATGCCGAGGCCCGCCCTGGCCGGCCAGATCGCCCGCTGGACGGGCACCCGCCCGCTCGTCGCCGCCACCGACGCCTCCTGGAAGCGCGGGCACGGCGGCATGGGCTTCCTCACCACCGACGGCCGCTGGGGCATCGGCGACTGGAAGGCAGGACCGCAGGACCCCAACGGACCCTCCAAGATCATCATCACCGAGCTGCGCGCGGTACAGCTCCTGCTGACCGCGATCGAGCCGTGCCCGGCGATGACCGTGCTCATCGACAGCCTGCCCGCGCTGTCCTACCTGTGGCGCTGGCAGAAAGGCGACGTCTCGGCGCTGCCTCCCGGCTACGAGGCGCCCCATCTGCGGCTCCTGGCCCGCCGGATCGCCGACCGGCCCTGCCTCACCTTCCAGCACGTCAAGGGACACAGCGGCCATCTGCTGAACGAGGCGGCCGACTCCCTCGCCGCCATGGCGCGCCGCCGCGACGGACGGAGCCCCGCCGCGGCCGGCCGCGCCGCCGACCTCGTCGACTCCTTCCTCACCAGCTGGAACCAGCAGAACCGGCGCCTGTCCGCCTGACGGCGCTCGGACGCAGATCGAGACCGCGCAGCGTCTGCGCGTTCAACGCCACCACGATCGTCGACAGGCTCATCAGGATCGCGCCCACCTCCATCGGCAGGCTCACCCCCGCCCACGCCAGCACCCCGGCCGCCAGCGGGACGGTGATGAGGTTGTACCCGGCCGCCCAGGCCAGGTTCTGCACCATCTTGCGGTAGACGGCCTCCGACAGGACCCGCACGCCCAGCACGGCGCGCGGGTCGTCGGAGGCCAGCACGACGCCCGCGGACCTGACCGCCACGTCGCTGCCCGCCCCGATCGCGATGCCCACGTCCGCGCGG
>JAFACJ010001105.1 GCA_023425615.1 Actinomycetes bacterium | reverse complement strand
GCGGCCGGCCGAGAGGGACAGCGCTGAGGACGAGGCAGACGATCGGCCCGCCGATCCCGTCCCGGCAGGCGTGCGAGACGATCGCCGCCGTGTAGGCGCAGATGGCGGTGGAGGGCGGGTACCTCCCGCCGAAAGCGCGCCCATCGCCGGAGGACCGGCCTTCTGTGGCCGATGTGTCCGGTGTTTCCGCAGCTGAACGACCGTGTTTCCTGATTGTTATCCGATACAACAAATTGGGTCTCGCCGACTGTTGTCCGTCCGGTTGCCCTGGCATATGTTGCAGCGAACAACATTCAATCCGGACGCGAACCGCCAGGGGAGAGTCCGGCAGAGCAGAACCCACCCCCCGGCCGCCCCCTCCGGCGGCAGTCTCCTGAAAGGACCCACGCACCATGCGCAAGGGGATCCTCGCCCTCACCGCCTTCGCCCTCCTGGGCACGAGCACCCTGGCCGCCTGCGGCGACGAAAGCAGCGACTCCACCGGCAGCGCCCCGGCGAAGAAGGGAAGGATCGGCGTCATCCTGCCCGACAGCAAGTCCTCCGCCCGCTGGGAGAACGCCGACCGCAAGTACCTCAAGGAGGCGTTCGACTCCGCCGGCATCGAGTCCGACATCCAGAACGCCCAGGGCGACAAGTCCGCCTTCCAGACCATCGCCGACCAGATGATCACCAATGGCGCGACCGTGCTGCTCATCGTCAACCTCGACAGCGGCACCGGCAAGGCCGTCATCGAGAAGGCGCGGTCCCAGGGCGTCGCCGTCATCGACTACGACCGGCTCACCCTCGGCGGCGGCGCGCAGTACTACGTGTCCTTCGACAACACCAAGGTCGGCACCCTCCAGGGCGAGGGCCTGGTCAAGTGCCTGACCGACAAGAAGGCGCAGAAGCCGATCGTCGCGGAGCTGAACGGCTCGCCGACCGACAACAACGCCACCCTGTTCAAGAACGGCTACGACGGCGTCCTGAAGCCCAAGTACGACGCGGGCGAGTACGTGAAGGGCCCGGATGAGTCCGTGCCGGACTGGGACAACACCAAGGCCGGCACCATCTTCGAGCAGATGCTCACCAAGGAGCCGAAGATCGCCGGCGTGCTCGCCGCCAACGACGGCCTGGGCAACGCCGCCATCGCGGTGCTGAAGAAGCAGAAGCTGAACGGCCAGGTCCCGGTCACCGGCCAGGACGCCACCGTACAGGGACTGCAGAACATCCTCGCCGGCGACCAGTGCATGACCGTCTACAAGGCGATCAAGAAGGAGGCCGACGCCGCGGCCAAGCTGGCGATCGCGCTGGCCACCGGCGCCAAGGGCGAGACCAACAGCACGGTCAAGGACCCCGAGAGCAACCAGGACGTGCCCTCGGTCCTGCTGGAGCCGCAGGCCATCTTCAAGGACAACGTGAAGGACGTCGTCGCCGACGGCTACGTCACCAAGGACGAGCTCTGCACCGGAGAGTTCGCCGCCAAGTGCACCGAAGCGGGCATCCAGTAGGAACGAACCCGGTACCCCGGCCGCATCCCCGCTGCGGCCGGGGCCGTCCCCTTGAGGAGAACCATGACCGCGTCCGCGCCCCCGGAGCCGCGCACCCCGGCTACCGACCCGGTGATCGAGCTGCGTGGCATCGACAAGAGCTTCGGCCCCGTGCAGGTCCTGCACGACGTCGCCTTCTCCGCCTACCCCGGGGAGGTGACCGCCCTCGTCGGTGACAACGGCGCGGGCAAGTCCACCCTCGTCAAGTGCGTCGGCGGCATCCACCCGATCGACGCAGGCGACTACCTCTTCGAGGGGAAGTCGGTCCAGGTGCACAACCCGCGCGACGCCGCCGCGCTGGGCATCGAGATCGTGTACCAGGACCTGGCCCTGTGCGACAACCTGGACATCGTCCAGAACATGTTCCTGGGCCGCGAGGAGAAGAACGGGCTCGTCCTCGATGAGTACACGATGGAGGAGAAGGCGGCCGAGACCCTGGCGAGCCTGTCCGTCCGCACCGTCAAGTCCGTCCGCCAGCAGGTGTCGAGCCTGTCGGGCGGCCAGCGGCAGACCGTCGCCATCGCCAAGGCCGTGCTGTGGAACAGCAAGGTCGTCATCCTCGACGAGCCGACCGCGGCCCTGGGCGTGGCGCAGACCCAGCAGGTGCTGGAGCTGGTGCGCCGCCTGGCCGACCGGGGCCTGGCCGTCGTGCTCATCTCGCACAACATGAACGACGTGTTCGCGGTGTCCGACCGGATCGCCGCCCTCTACCTGGGCCGGATGGCGGCCCAGGTGAAGACCTCGGACGTGACGCACGCCCAGGTCGTCGAACTGATCACCTCCGGCCGCAGTGGGGACCTCGGCCTCACCGGTGTCAACGGGAACGGAGCGAAGGCATGAGCGCCGTCCTCTCCAAGAAGCCGGCGGGGCAGCCCGCCTCCGGCACCTCGCTGCCGAACCTGGCCGGCGGCTACCTCGCCCGGATCAGGGGCGGCGACATGGGCGCGCTGCCCGCCGTCACCGCCCTGATCGTGCTGTGCGTGTTCTTCTGGATCGCCCAGCCGACCTTCATGACGCAGGGCAACTTCGCCAACCTCTTCACCCAGGGCGGCGCGGGCATCGTCATCGCCATGGGCCTGATCTTCGTGCTGCTGCTCGGCGAGATCGACCTGTCTGCCGGGTTCACCAGCGGCGTCTGCGCCGCGGTCCTGGCGGTCACCCTCACCCAGCACGGCTGGCCCTGGTATGCGGCGGTCGCCGTCTCGGTGCTCACCGGCATGGTCATCGGCCTGGTCCTCGGCCTGGTCGTGGTGCGGATCGGCATCCCCTCGTTCGTGGTGACCCTCGCGGCGTTCCTCGCCCTCCAGGGCGTGGCGCTGAAGATCATGGACAACGGGACCAACATCTCCATCCGCGACAAGACCGTGGTGGCGATCGCCAACAACAACGTCCCGATCTGGCTCGGCTGGGTGATGTGGGCGGTCGCCGTCCTCGGCTTCGCCGCGGTGCTGCTGCGCCGCCACCGCGGCCGGATCACCCGCGGCCTCGCCTCCGAGGGCCTGACCGTCATCGCGCTGAAGGCGGCGGGCCTTGCCGTCCTGCTGGGCGTCGGCGTGCTGGTGCTCAGCGCCGAACGCAGCCGCAACCCCGCGTTCCACTCGCTGAAGGGCATGCCGATCGTCGTGCCGCTCATCGCGGTGCTGCTCATCGCCTGGACGTTCGTCCTCAACCGCACCTCCTTCGGCCGGCACATCTACGCGGTCGGCGGCAACCAGGAGGCGGCGCGCCGCGCGGGCATCGACGTCGACCGCATCCGCATCACGGCGTTCGTGCTGTGCTCGACGATGGCCGCGGTCGGCGGGCTCATCGCCGCCTCGCGCGCCAACTCCGTCGACCCCAACACCGGCGGCAGCGACGTGCTGCTCAAGGCGGTGGGCGCCGCCGTCATCGGCGGCACCAGCCTGTTCGGCGGGCGCGGCCGGATGCTCGACGCGGTGCTGGGAGGCATGGTCATCGCGGTCATCGACAACGGCATGGGACTCATGGGGTACAGCGCGGGCACCAAGTTCATCGTGACAGGATTGGTGCTCCTCCTGGCCGCCGGCGTGGACGCACTCTCCCGCAAGCGCGCGTCGCCGGGACGATAGAGAGGACCCCCGCCCGTGAAAGCCGCGCCCTCACCCGAGGAGATCCGCCGGCATAATCTGGGCACCCTCCTGCGGCACGTCCATCTCTCGGGCCAGCTCTCGCGTGCGGAGCTGGCCGAGCGGATGGGCCTGAACCGCAGCACCATCCTGGCGCTGACCTCCGAACTCACCGCGGCGGGGCTGGTGAGCGAGGAGCTGCCCAAGACGACGGGAAAGGCGGGACGGCCCTCGCTGGTCGTCCGGCCCGAGTCCACCCTGGTCTACGTGCTGGCCCTCGACGTGAGCGGGGACCGGCTGGAGGTCGCCCGCATCGGCCTCGGCGGGACGGTGCTGGCCCGGCGGAGCGTCACACCGCCGACCGGGGTGTTCGACCCCGGCACGGTCATCCCCGCGCTGGCCGGACAGGCCAGGGAACTGCTGGACGAGGCCGGCGCCGACGCGGTGTGCGTCGGGGTCGGCGTGGCGTTCTCCGGGCTGGTCCGCCAGGAGGACGGCGTGGTGCGGCACAGCCCCAACATCGGCTGGGTGGACGTCCCGTTCGGCGCGGAACTCGCCCGCCTGCTGGAGGCCGACCTGCCGGTGCGGGTCGCCAACGAGGCGAACCTCGGGGCGCTGGCCGAGCACGAGCGCGGCGCGGGCCGCGGCCACGACGACCTCATCTACCT
>JAFACJ010001086.1 GCA_023425615.1 Actinomycetes bacterium | reverse complement strand
CCCGCCAGATCACCACCGAGGCACGGCGCGACGGCGATGGCTGGGTGCTCTCCGGGACGAAGCAGTTCATCTCCTTCTCAGGCCAGGCGCACGTGGCGCTCGTGTTCGCCCGGACCTCGGAGCGGGGGCTCAGCGCCTTCCTCGTGGACACCTCGCTGCCCGGGTGGCAGGTGGGCCCGCCGAGCGAGGTGCTCTCGATGGGCGGGACCGAGGCCAGACCGGTCGCCCTCGATGAGCTGAGGGTGGGCGGCGACAGCCTGGTCGGCGCGCCGGACGCAGGCTTCGAGGTGATGCTCGCCGGTGAGGCGTTCGGCAAGATCAGGGCCGCCGCGATCTGCGTGGGGATCGCCACCCGGGCGCTGGAGGAGGCCGCCGCCTACGCGCTGACCCGCGAGCACCGCGGCGTCCCGATCGGCCGGCGGTTCCCCACCCTTCAGGCGCTGCTCGGGAAGGCGACCGCGGACGTGCTCGGCGCCGAGTCGCTGGTCCTGGCCTGCGCCGACCTGCTCGACCGCGGAGAGCACATCGCCGCGGAGGCCGCCTCCGCCCGTCTCGTGGCCGGACGCGCCGCACGGGAGGCCGCCTCCGCGGCGCTGCACGCCTGCGGCGCGTACGGTTTGACGAAGGACATGGTCGTCGAGCGCCTGTACCGCGAATCCGTCTTCTTCGACATCTCCCAGGGCGTGTCGGAGATCCAGCAGATCATCGTGGGCCGTGAGCTGTTCGCCCGCCTCGCGTAGGAGAAGGAACACGATGAACGCGCTCCAGGGGTGGTGCCGATACCCCGCACCACCCCTGGGCGCGGGCTCTCCGTACGTCGGGCCACGGCTGGTGTGCCGTGGCCCGGCTTACGGCGCGGGAGGGTTGCCGTCGGTTCCGGTGACCCGCGAGATCAGCGTGTGGCACTCCGCCTCGTCGTACTCCCACAGGTCGGCGGGCACATCGTGATGAAGCCGCCCAGGGGCTGTCCGATGCCCACGTACGTCGCGTCGGGAAGCGGCGGCAGGGCGTCGCGGGCTTCGTCTCGCACATCAGACCCTCTGGGGAAAGGAAACCATTTCCTTTCCCCGGGTCACCGCGGCGAGGACATGGTCTGACAGGCGACCTCCCGTGCGTCAGCCGAGGATGGTGCGGCCGCCGCAGAGCATCAGCGTCGCGCCCGTCAGGTACGCCATGTCATCGCCGACCAGGGCCGCCACGGCGCGTCCGATGTCCTGCTCGGGGTCTCCCATGCGGCCCAGGGGGATCTTCGCCAGGACCCTGGCGAAGCGCTCGGGGTCGGACTGCTGGAACTCGGCGGCGGCCGGGCTGAGGGCGGCGGGGCAGACCGTGTTGACCCGGATGCCGTACCGGCCCCACTCGCGGGCCGCGGTACGGCTGAGGCCGCGGATCGCCTCCTTGGCCATCGCGTAGGAGCCGAACGTGGGATCGCCCTCGACCGCGGTGGAGGAACCGAGGTTGACGATGCTGCCGCCCTCCTTCTTCAGGTGCGGCAGCGCCGCCCGCATGGCGTGGAAGGTCGCCAGCGGGCCGGTCCGGTAGGCCAGGTCGACGTCCTCGTCGCTGGTGTCCTCCAGCAGGCGCTGCACGGAGGACTGCGCATTGTTCACCAGGACGTCGAGCCTTCCGAAGGCCGAGACGCACTCGGCGACCATGCGCTCGACGTCCTCGCGTCGCCCCACGTCCCCGGCGACGCGGTGGACCCGGGCGCCCCGGGCCTCGATCTCGCCGGCGACCGAGCGGAGCTTGCTCTCCGTGCGTCCCGTGATGACGAGCGCTGCTCCTTCGGAGGCCAGGGCCAGGGCGATGCCGCGGCCCACGCCCTGGCCCGCTCCGGTGACGAGCGCCGCCTTCCCCGACAGGCGCCCGTCGCTCATCCGGTGCCCTCCTCGGGGATCCGGCCGTCCTTCGCGCCGAGGCCGGGGAAGCGCGGCGGCCTGCGCTCGATGAAGCTGACCACGCCTTCGCGGTAGTCGGGTACCTTCCTGCTCCTCTTCAGCCGCGACCGGGCGTCCTCGCTGCCCGCGATGAAACCGCGGTCCTGGTCCTGCTGCATCTGCAGCTTGATCAGCGACATGGCGTAGGGGCTGCACTGGCGCGCGAGCTCACTCGCGTACTCCAGCGCCGTCGGCAGCAGTTCCTCGGGCTCGACCAGCCGGTTGACCAGGCCCATCGCCAGCGCCTCCGGCCCGGTCACCGGCCGCGAGGACAGCAGCATGTCGCTCGCGTGGCCGTAGCCGACCACGCGCGGCAGGATCCACGCGACGCCGTCCTCGGCGACGAGTCCCCGCCGGCTGAACGCGGCGGCGAACTTGGCGCCGGGTACGGCGAAGCGCACGTCGCACATCACCGCCTGGTTGAACCCGATCCCCGCGCAGGCGCCGTTCACCGCAGCGATCACGGGCTTGGCGATGCCCATGGGGCGCCTGCGCGGCGGGAGCTCGTCGGTGGGCCACGGCTTGGCCCCGGAGGAGGAGGCGTCGAGCACGGTCATGTCCATGCCGGGGCAGAAGCTGCGGCCCGCCCCGGTCAGCACCACCGCGCGGATCTCCGGATCGGTCTCGGCCCGGTCGAACAGCTCGTTGTAGAGCAGTTCCATCTCCAGGGTCCAGGCGTTGTGCCGCTCGGGACGGTTGAGGGTCAGCACGAACACGCCGTCATCGGTGAGCTCGCTGAGGATGACCGGGGCCTCGCCGGTCTTCTCGTCCGCCGTCTCGGGATGGGTACTCGTCATCGTCGTTCCTCGCTTCGTGTCGCCGGGAGCTCAGGCCGTGCCGTCGAGCCGGGCGGCCGCCGTTCCGGAGACCACCTCGACGCCGTTCTGGTTGACGGTGCGCACGGAGACCTCGGCCACGGCCCCCTGCTCGCCGTTCACCACGTCCTCCACCGTCGCGGTGACGGTGAGGGTGTCGCCGGGCCACACCTGCGCCTTGAACCGGACGCCGAACCGCAGCAGGTTCTCCCGTCCGAACCATTCGGTGAGCAGCCGCCCCGTCATGCCCATGGTGAGCATCCCGTGCGCGAACACCCCCGGATATCCGGCGACCTTGACCGTGAACTCCTGGTCGCTGTGCAACGGGTTGAAGTCCCCGGAGGCTCCCGCGTACTGCACGATCCGGGTGCGCTTCAGATCCTCGACGGCGACGAGTTCCCGCGTCTCGCCGACCTTGATCTCATCTGCCCGCAACGCCATCAGGCCCTCCCCTGCCGCTCGTTCCCGGTGGAGCCGGAGACGGGTCCCTCGGGCACGACGCCCACCGAGCGGGCGGTGACC
>JAFACJ010001083.1 GCA_023425615.1 Actinomycetes bacterium | reverse complement strand
GCCCCGCTCCTACCGGCGGCTGCTGTGGGGGCTGGTCGCCGCCGTGGCGTTCGGACGCGTCTACGTGGGCGCGCACCTGCCGCTGGACGTGCTCGGCGGCGCCGTGTTCGGCTGGGGCGTGGGCTCGGCCGCCCTCTTCGCCTTCGGCACGCCCGCCCACCTGCCCGGACCCGGCAGGCTGCGCGCCGCCTTCCCCGATCTGCTCCCGCCGCCGGTGACGCTGGAACCGCTGCGCGCCGACGTGCGCCGCGCCGTCGTCTACCGGGCGCCCGCGCGCGGCCTGTTCCTCAAGGCGATCGGACGCGACCAGCGCGACGCCGACTTCTTCGACCGGCTGCGCTCCCTGCACGGGAGGCCGGGGATGCCGTTCACCTCCTCGCGGCGGAAACTGGAGCACGAGGAGTTCGTCCTCCAGCTCGCCCACCGCCAAGGGGTGCGGGTGCCGGCCGTCCAGCGGTTCGCCGCCCACCCCTCCGGTGACTGCTTCCTGGCCATGGACCTCATCGAAGGAGCCGCGCTCGCCACGGTCGCCAACCTCAGCGACGAGCTCCTGGACGACCTGTGGACGCAGATCGGACTGCTGGGCGACGCCCGCATCGCCCACCGCGACCTGAACGCGCAGAACATCGTCGTCGACGCCGAAGGCCGCCCCCATCTGACGGCCTTCGGCAGGGCCAGGGCCGAGGCGCCGCCCAAGGCGCTGCTCCTGGACCGGGAACGGCTGCTGGCCGTCACCGAGGAACTCGTCGGCCGCGAACGCGCGCGTGCCGCACGCGAACGGGCGGGCGAACCGGAACTCCAGCGGCCCAAGACGCGGCGGCGCTGGAACCGGACGGGCCCCCACACCGCCCGGCACCCCGTCGACGTCGTCCGCATCATCGTCGGCCTGTTCCTGGTGGCCTTCCTGTCCCTCTACGCCGCCGACGGGTTCCTCCTCCCGCTGGAAGCCGACCTCTTCCGGATGGTCAACGCGCTGCCCGACGGGCTGTACCGGCCGCTGGAACTCCTCATGCAGGCCGGAGCCCTGGGCGCGGTGGGAGTCGCCGCCGCGGTGGCGCTGCTCGCGCGCCGCTTCCGGCTGGCCGCCGAACTGGCGGCGGGCGGGACGCTCGCCTGGTTCCTCGCCAAGTTCCTCAAGGAACTGGTCGACCGGGGACGCCCCGGAGCGCTCCTGGAGGAAGTCGTCCTGCGCGGCGCGCACGAGGGCGGCCTCGGCTTCGTCTCCGGCCACGCCGCCGTCGCCGCGACCCTGGCGACCATCGCCTCCGCGCACGTGCCGCGCAGGCTGCGCCGTGTCTTCTGGGCGTGGGCGCTCATCGTGGCCGTCAGCCGCGTGTACGTCGGCGCGCACTTCCCGCTGGACGTCGTGGCGGGCATCGGCCTCGGCCTGGTGATCGGCGGCGCCTTCCACCTGCTGTGGGGGACGCCCTCGATCCTGCCGTCGCGGGAGGACATCGTCGGCGGCCTGCGCCTGGCCGTCGGCGAGGTCACCGACGTGCGGCCCCTGAAAGCCGACGCGCGCGGCTCCGTCCCGTTCCTCGCCGAACGGAAGCGGGACGGGACGGGGCTGTTCATCAAGGCGGTGAGCCGCGACCACCGTGACGCCGACCTGCTGTTCAAGGTCGCCCGGCTGCTGACCATGCGCGGCGTCGAGGACGAGAGCCCGTTCGCCACCCCGCGCCGCCAGCTCGAACACGAGGCGTGCCTGGTGATGCGCGCCGAGGGGGCCGGGGTGCGCGTGGCGGCGTTCGCGGGCCTGGCGCCCTGCGGCGGCGGCACCTACCTGCTGGCGGAGGAGGCGGTCGAGGGGGCGCGTGACCTGACCGACCTGCCCGAGCTCACCGACGACTTCCTGCACGAACTGTGGGACGAGGCGCGCAAACTCCACCGCACCCGTATCGCCCACCGCGACCTGCGGGCCGCCAACATCCTCGTCGACGCCGACGGCCGCCCCGTCATCGTCGACTTCGGTTTCGCCGAGGACGGCGCCAGCGACCGCAGGCTCGCCCAGGACGTGGCCGAGCTGCTGTGCTCCACCGCGCTGCTCGTCGGCCACGACCGGGCGGTGAGAGCCGCGGCGCGCGTCCTGGAGCCCGACGAGCTCGCCGCCGCGATCCCGCTGCTCCAGCCCCTGGCGTTCGGGAGCGCCACCCGCGGCGCCCTGCGCGAGCGGCCCGGCCTGCTGGAGGAGGTGAAGGAGGCCATCCAGCGGACGACCGGGGCCGGGGAACCCGAGGAGATCCGCCTCACGCGGCTGCCCTCCCGCTCCTGGACGCTGCTGCTGGCACTGCTCGCGACCGTGGCCACGGCGGTCGGCCTGTGGGACCTGCCGGACGTGCACGACCCGTGGGACGTGCTGTCCGACGCCGACCCGCGCCTGCTGGCGACGGCCGTGCTGCTGACCGCCGCCTCGTACGCCGCCGGAGCCGTCGCCCTCATGGGCGCCTACGGGCACCGGCTCCCGTTCCTGCGGACCTGCCGGCAGCAGCTCGCCGCCGCCTACTCCTCCCGCCAGCACCTGCCGGGACGCGGATCGGCCTCCGTCCTGGCCGCCTACCTCCAGCGGTCGGGCGCCCGCGCCTCCGAGGCCGCACG
>JAFACJ010001078.1 GCA_023425615.1 Actinomycetes bacterium | reverse complement strand
TGCTCGGGTGAGCGCTCCGGATCCTGAGGTGGCGGCCCGGTACGCGGGTTTGATCTTGGAGTACAAGGCCACGTCGTTGGGTGATGTGTACCGGGCGAGCGCGGTGATCGAGCCCGCGTGCGTGCGGCTCCTCGCGGAGAAGCCGCAGGCAGCGCACGTGCGGCGGCTGCGGGAGGCTCTGGAGGTCGAGAAGGCGGTTCTGGAGGATCCCGACGCGCTGGTGGCGGCTCAGGATGCCTTCCACGGTCTGCTGGTGGAGCTGACGGGTAACCAGACGTTGATCTTGCTGGCGGGGATGCTGCGCTACATCGTGGACCGGGGCAATGCCGCGCATGTGGCGGCCGAGGGTGCGGAGCCGGAGCAGGTGGCGCAGGCGCGTAAGGGTCATCGTGCGCATGTGCGGTTGGTGAACCTGATCGAGGCGGGTAAGGGCGAGGAGGCCGCGAAGTTGTGGCAGCGGCATCTGACGGCCGCCGACGACGTGGTCAACGCCGCCGGCCCCAAGGCACTCCTCGAACTCCTCGACTGACGCCTGCCGGTCCGGGAGCACGGCGGCCGTCCCCCCGGCGCCGCGGCCTCCCCGCCCCGCGTTCACACCGGCCTCGGCTCTTTCGGCAGCCCGAGCACCTGCTCGCCGATGATGTTGCGCTGGATCTCGCTCGCTCCGCCGTAGATGGTCTCGGCGAGTGAGAGGAGGAACGAGCGCTGCCGCGTGTCCAGGCCGTAGTCCTCACCCACGACCTGCCCGGCCGCGCCCGCGATCTCCATGGCGAGATGGCCCATCCGCTGGTGGTTGGTCGAGGCGTAGAGTTTCGCGGTCGTCGACTGCGCCCCCGGCGTGCGGCCCTGGAGGATCTCGGCGAGCGTGCGCAGGTTGGTGTTGCGCATGATCCGCACCGACATCCACGCGTCCAGCAGGGAGCGGCGGTGCATCGGATCGGTGGTGGCGCCGCGTTCGCGGGCCAGGTCGAGCAGCCCGTCCATCTCCCGCTCGAAGGTGAGCTGCAACGGCAGCAGCGTGGTGCCCCGTTCGATGCCGAGCGTGCCCATCGCGGTGCGCCAGCCCTGGCCCACCTCTCCCACCACCAGATCCGCCCGCGTCCGCGCGTCGGTGAAGAAGACCTCGGCGAACTCGTCCTGCGCCGCCAGGGAGCGGATGGGCCGGATCTCGATGCCGGGCTGGTCGGCGGGGACCAGCAGCATGCTGAGGCCCTTGTGCCGCTTGGAGTCGGGGTCGGTCCGCACCAGGACGTACAGCCAGTCCGCCTTCATGCCGAAGGTGGTCCACGTCTTCTGCCCGTTGATGACCCACTCGTCACCGTCGAGCTCGGCGCGGGTGCTCACCGACGCCAGGTCAGAGCCGGCGCCCGGCTCGCTGAACCCCTGTCCCCACAGCTCCTCGACGGCCAGGATGCGGGGGAGGAAACGCCGCTTCTGCTCCGGGCTGCCCATCGCCAGCAGCATGGGTCCGAACAGGTCGAGCGCGCTGCCGGTGGCACGGTAGGGGGCGCCGGACCGCGCGTACTCGTACTCGAAGACGATCTCCTCCAGCAGGCCGAGGCCGCGGCCGCCGTACTCCTTCGGCCAGCCGATCCCCAGCCAGCCGCCGGCCGACAGCTCACGGTCCCAGGCGAGCCTGACCTCCCACGCCTCCTCGTCGGTGGGACCTCCCACACCGCGGTGCTCGGCGAACTCCCCCACCAGATGCTCGGCGAACCAGGTGCGGACCTCCTCGCGGAAGTCGGCGACCTCCGCCCCGAACTGCATGTCCATCATCGTTCTCTCCTCAGATCCCGAGCTCGGCGGCGAGCAGCTCGCGGTGGTGGGCGGGCGTCCCCAGGAGCACCTCGGAGCTCTTGGCTCGCTTGAAGTACAGATGCGCCGGGTGCTCCCAGGTGAAGCCGATGGCACCGTGGATCTGGACGCCGCCCCCGGCCACCCGGGTGAAGACCTCGGAGCAGTAGACCTGCGCGAGCGCCGAGGCGACGCGGATCTCCCGCTCGTCGCCCGACTCCAGCGCCCACAGGCCTCCGTACGCCGCCGACCGTGCCGACTCCAGTTCGGTGAGCAGGTCGGCGCACTTGTGCTTGATCCCCTGGAACGAGCCGATGGGGCGGCCGTACTGCACCCTGATCTTGGCGTACTCGACGGCGGTCTGAAGCGCCGCCGCCGCGCCGCCGACCTGTTCGGCCGCCAGCAGGATCCCCGCCGTGGCGAGCGTGCGCCTGAGGGCGGGCCACGCCCTTCCCTCCGCGCCGATCAGGCGCGCGGGCGTCGCGGAGAACTCCACCCGCGCCTGCTCACGGGTCTGGTCGAGGGTCCGCAGGCGGGTCGTCGTGAGCCCGGGAGCCGTGGCGTCGACCGCGAACAGGCTGATCCCGCTCTCGCCGCGCGCCACGACCAGGAACAGGTCGGCCAGATGCCCGTCCGGCACGTAGGTCTTGGCGCCCGAGAGCGTCCAGGCGTTCCCCTCGCGGGACGCGGCGAGCCGGACGCCGGCCTCGGTCCAGTCGCCGTCCTCCTCGGTCAGCGCCAGGGTCGCCACGGTGTCCCCGGAGCAGATGCCCGGCAGGAGGTCCTTGGCGGCCTGCTCGTCGCCGCTGCGCAGCAGCGCCTCGGCCGCCAGCGCCACCGAGGCCAGGTACGGCGCGCACAGCAGGGCGCGGCCGGTCTCCTCGAAGACGATCCCGAGCTCGACGTATCCGAAGCCCGAACCGCCGTACTCCTCGGGGACGGCGAGTCCCTGGAGCCCGAGCTCACCGGCGATGCGCCGCCACACCTGCCGGTCGTAGCCCTCACCGCTCCCGGTGATCCGGCGCACGTCCTCCTCGGACGCGTACTTGGCGAGGAACGAGCGCACGGTCCTGCGCAGTTCCTCTTGCTCCTCGCTGAAGCTGAAGTCCATCGTCTTCTTCCCTCGTCTCGGCCTTCTGTCAGCGGCCCTGGAACTCCGGCTCCCGCCGCTCGCGGAACGCCTTGAGCCCCTCCTCGCGGTCGAGCGTGGTGAACAGCACCGACACCGTCTCCCGCTCGTAGGCGATCGCGGCGTCCAGGTCCATCCCGAGCCCGCGGTCCACGAGGCCCTTGCCGGCGGCCAGGGCGCGCGGCGCTCCGGCCGCGAGGCGGCCGGCGAGCGCCAGCGCCCTCTCCAGTGCCGTCCCCGGCTCGGCGAGCTCGTTGACCAGCCCGATCTCGTGCGCGCGCTCGGCGGTGATCGGCTCGCCCGTGAGGATCATCTGCTTGGCGACCGCGGGCGGTGCGAGCCTGGGCAGGCGCTGGGTGCCGCCGGCCCCCGGCAGGACGCCGAGCTTCATCTCCGGCAGGCCCAGCCGGGCGCCGGCCTCCGCGACCCGCAGGTCGCAGGCCAGGGAGAGCTCGAACCCGCCGCCGAAGGCGAACCCGTGGATCGCGGCGACCGAGGGCTTGGGGAAGGACTCCAGCAGGCCGAAGACGTCGGTCGTGCGGTTGACGAAGGCGTGGAAGTCATAGGGCCCGGCGCAGCGCTCGATCTCGTCCAGGTCCGCGCCGGCCGAGAAGGCGCGGCCCGCGCCCGTGATCACGAGCGCGCGCACCGCGCTCTCGTCCCGCAGCCGGTGCAGCTCCGACTCCAGGAGCCCCAGCGTGGGCGTCCCGATGGAGTTGAGCTTCTCCGGGCGGTTCAAGGTGAGGACGGCGACGCGGCCCCGCACCTCGGTGGTCAGTATCCGACTCATCCGGCGTTCCTCACACCATCGTCAGGCCGCCGCTGACGGACAGCGTCTGGCCGGTCATGTAGGCGGCGGCGTCGGTCGCGAGGAAGGCGACGACCCCCGCCACCTCGGCGGGCTCGGCCACGCGGCGGAGCGGGATCGCGCGGACCGTCGCCTCGTACATCTTCTGGCTGTACTCGGCGACCTGCCCGAGCAGCGCGGTGTCGGTCGGCCCCGGGCACACGGTGTTGACGGTGACGCCGTGCCTGGCGACCTCGCGGGCCAGTGCCTTGCCGAAGGCGATCACGCCGCCCTTGGTCGCGGAGTAGACCACCTCGCCGGAGGAGCCGACCCGGCCGGCGTCCGAGGCGATGTGGATGATCCGCCCGCCGCCCCGCTCGATCATGCCGTCGAGCACCGCGCGGGTGACGGTGATGGTCCCGCGGAGGTTGACCGAGATGATCCGGTCCCATTCCTCCTCGGTGCTGTCCGTGAACCTCTTGATCACGTCCACCGCCGCGTTGTTGACCAGGACGTCCACCGGCCCGAGTTCGGCGGTGACG